>NZ_JCBANA010000086.1:0-25906 GCF_059760725.1 Achromobacter sp. 1014246743 | reverse complement strand
TTGACCAAGCGCGCCCAGGCGATGGGCTATAGCCTCACGCCACTTCCAGAGACTCCGTGAAAAAACCCCAAACAAATCAGCAGCTTGACGGGAGTTTCTTGAGAGGGAAGGCCGAAGGCCTGGACGACGATGACGACGGGGGGGGCCGCCTAGGCAAGTCCGGAGCGAACGCTCCGGACCGCAATCGTGGGCGCCCGCCCCGCATGCCACCGCCTCGAGGGACGACCCACGAAGACCGCTCCCCGCCAGCAACCAAACCCACCCCCAAAAAACCACCCCACATCCCGTCCCCATTTCAACTAAACGTTTCCCCCATTTGCGATCCTCCCCATCCAGGTATATATTTCAAGCCTAAACTATCAAGACCTAAAAAGCCGCGATCCCGTCACTCGCAGATCGCCCTTCATGGAGCATTACGGCAATGAAAATAGTCTGCATTGGTGGGGGTCCCGCCGGCTTGTATTTCGGTCTGCTCATGAAGCTGCAAGACCCCGCCAACGAAGTTACCGTCATCGAGCGCAACCGTCCGTATGACACCTTTGGTTGGGGCGTCGTGTTTTCCGATGCCACCATGCAGAACCTGCGCGAGGCGGATCCCGTCTCCGCCCAGACCATTGGCGATGCCTTCAATCATTGGGATGACATCGACATCCACTTCAAGGGACGCAGCATTCGCAGCGGCGGCCATGGGTTCATCGGCATCGGCCGCAAAAAGCTGTTGAACATCTTGCAGGCGCGTTGCGAAGACGTCGGCGTCAAGCTCGTCTTCGAAAACTTCGTCCAGGACGACCAGGCCATCGCCCGCGAATACGATGCCGACCTCGTCATCGCGTCCGACGGCATCAACAGCCAGATCCGTACCCGTTACACCGACACCTTCCATCCCGACATCGACCAGCGCCGCTGCCGCTTCGTCTGGCTGGGCACCAAGAAAGTCTTCGACGCCTTCACCTTTGCCTTCGTCCAGACCGAGCATGGCTGGTTCCAGGCCCATGCCTATCGGTATGAAGACGGCATGTCGACCTTCATCGTCGAAACGCCCGAAGAAACCTGGCAGGCCGCCGGCATCGAACAGATGAGCCAGGAAGAGGGCATCGCCTACTGCGAAAAACTGTTCGCGCCCTGGCTGGATGGCAATGCGCTCATCAGCAACGCCTCGCACCTGCGCGGCTCGGCCATCTGGATTCGCTTTCCGCGCGTCATCTGCAACACCTGGGTGCATTGGAACCCGCTTGAAACCGCCCGCGGCAAGCGCACCGTGCCCGTCGTGCTGATGGGCGATGCCGCCCATACCGCCCACTTCTCCATCGGCTCCGGCACCAAGCTGGCCCTGGAAGACGCCATCGAACTGGCGCGCTGCCTGAGCGGCGCCGAAGGCAGCGTCGAGCGCGGGCTCAAGCACTACGAAGACGTGCGCAGCGTGGAAGTCTTGAAAATCCAGAACGCCGCGCGCAACTCCACCGAATGGTTCGAGAACGTCGAGCGTTATGCGGAACTCGAACCCGAACAATTCGCCTACTCGCTGCTGACCCGTTCGCAGCGCATCTCGCACGAAAACCTGCGGCTGCGCGATCCGGCCTGGCTCGAAGGCTTCGAGCGCTGGATCGCCGAGCATGCCGGCGCCCCGGCGCCGGCCGGCCAGCGGCCGCCGCTGCCCATGCTGACGCCCTACCAGGCGCGCGGCGTGCGGCTCAAGAACCGCATCCTGGTGTCGCCCATGGCCATGTACTCGTGCACCGACGGCGTGCCGGGCGACTTCCACCTGGTGCACCTGGGCGCGCGCGCCATGGGCGGCGCCGGGCTGGTCATGGTCGAAATGACCTGCGTGTCGCCCGATGCCCGCATCACCCCGGGGTGCCCGGGGCTGTGGAACGACGAACAGCAGCAGGCCTTCGCCCGCATCGTCGACTTCGTGCATGGCAACAGCGATGCCCGTATCGGCGTGCAGATCGGCCATGCCGGCCGCAAGGGTTCCACCCAGCTGGGCTGGCAGAAGATCGACCATCCGCTGGCCGAAGGCAACTGGCCGCTGCTGTCGGCGTCGGCCTTGCCTTACATCGATGGCGTGTCGCAGACGCCGCGCGCCATGACGCGTGCCGACATGGACCAGGTGCGCGACAACTTCGTGGCCGCCGCCCGCCGCGCCCGGGCTGCCGGTTTCGACTGGCTGGAACTGCACTGCGCCCACGGCTACCTGTTGTCCAGCTTCATCTCGCCGCTGACCAACCAGCGCGACGACGACTACGGCGGCAGCCTGGAAAACCGCCTGCGCTTCCCGCTGGAAGTGTTCCACGCCGTGCGCGCCGTCTGGCCTGAAGACAAGCCCATGTCGGTGCGCATCTCGGCCAGCGACTGGGTCGAGGGCGGCATCACCGCCGACGATGCGGTCGAGATCGCGCGCCACTTCAAGGCCGCTGGCGCCGACATGATCGACTGCTCGTCGGGCCAGGTCAGCAAGGAAGAAAAGCCCGTTTACGGCCGCATGTTCCAGACCCCGTTCGCCGACCGCGTACGCAACGAGGCCGGCATTCCCACCATCGCGGTGGGCGCCATCTTCGAGGCCGACCACGCCAACGCCATCATCGCCTCGGGTCGCGCCGACCTGTGCGCGCTGGCGCGGCCGCACCTGGCCGATGCGTCCTGGACGCTGCGCGAATCCGCCCGCGTGGGCTACCGCGATGTGGCCTGGCCCAGCCAGTACTTCGCCGGCAAGCGCCAGCTGGAAACCAACTTCGAGCGCGCCGCCGCCATGGCGCAACTGGACATCAAATGAGTACGCTCGCCCAACCCCTGGCAGGCCGCCACGCCCTGGTGACGGGCGGTGCCCGCGGCATCGGCCTGGCCAGCGCCCGCGCGCTGCTGGCGCGCGGCGCCCGCGTCACGCTGCTGGGCCGCGATGGCGGTGCGCTGGAAGCCGCCGTCGACAGCCTGGCCAGCCTGGGCCAGGTGCAGGCGGTCAGCGCGGACATCGCCGACGAGGCGTCGGTCCGCCAGGCCTTTGCCCAGGCCGAGGCCGAACTCGGCCCCGTGCTGGTGCTGGTCAACAACGCCGGGCAGGCCGTCAGCCAGCGCTTTGACCGCACCGACGCTGCGCTGTGGCAGTCGATGCTGGCGGTCAACCTGACCGGCACCTTTCATTGCATCCAGGCCGCCTTGCCCGGCATGCTGGCCGCCAAGTGGGGCCGCGTCATCAACGTGGCCAGCACCGCCGGCCTGATCGGCTACGCCTACGTCAGCGCCTACTGCGCGGCCAAGCATGGCGTCATCGGCCTGACCCGCTCGCTGGCGCTGGAAACCGCGCAGAAGGGCGTCACCGTCAACGCCGTCTGCCCGGGCTATACCGAAACCGACATCGTGCGCGGCGCGGTGGCCAATATCGTCGACAAGACCGGCATGACGCCGGAAGCCGCGCGCGCCAAGCTGGCCGATCGCAACCCGCAGGGCCGCCTGGTGCAGCCCGAAGAAGTGGCCGAGACGGTCGCCTGGCTGGCCCTGCCGGCGTCGGCGGCGATCAACGGCCAGGCCATCGCCGTCGACGGCGGTGAAGTGATGACCGGCTGAGCCGGCCCCCATCCCCAGCATTCATGAACGGAGACACCATGAGCACCCAGCCCGAAGAGCACACCATGAAGCACCACAAGCGCCCGCTGGCCGACTACCAGGCCCGCACGTTCCTGTGGCAGGTGTCGGCCGACGGCAAGGTTGGCACCATCACGCTCAACCGCCCCGAGCGCAAGAACCCGCTGACCTTCGATTCCTACGCCGAGCTGCGCGATCTGTTCCGCGCCCTGGTGTACGCGACCGACATCAAGGTGGTGGTGGTGACCGGCGCCGGCGGCAACTTCTGCTCGGGCGGCGACGTGCACGAGATCATCGGGCCGCTCACCAAAATGAGCATGCCCGAGCTGCTGGACTTCACCCGCATGACGGGCGACCTGGTCAAGGCCATGCGCGCCTGCCCGCAGCCCATCGTGGCAGCGGTGGACGGCATCTGCGCCGGCGCCGGCGCGATGGTGGCGCTGGCGTCCGACATGCGCCTGGGCACGCCGGCCTCGCGCACCGCCTTCCTGTTCACGCGGGTGGGCCTGGCGGGCGCCGACATGGGCGCCTGCACGCTGCTGCCGCGCATGATCGGCCAGGGTCGCGCCTCTGAACTGCTGTACACCGGCCGCGCCATGACGGCTGACGAGGGCGCCAGCTGGGGCTTCTTCAACGCGTTGCACGAATCGGGCGAGCTGATGGACGCTGCCGCCAAGCTGGCCGCGCAACTGGCTGCCGGCCCCACCTTCGCCCACGGCGTGACCAAGAAGCTGCTGCACCAGGAATGGAACATGGGCGTGGACGAGGCCATCGAGGCCGAAGCCGAGGCCCAGGCCATCTGCATGCAGACGCGCGACTTCCATCGCGCCTACGAGGCCTTCGTGGCCAAGCAAAAGCCCGTTTTCGAAGGGAATTGATGATGCGCGACGCAAGCTGGCTGGACTGGCCCTTTTTCGACGAGACCCATCGCCAGTTGGCGCACGAGGTCGACGCCTGGTGCGAGGGCGCGCTGACCGACGTGGACCACCACGATGCTGACGCCGCTTGCAAGAAGCTGGTCAAGGCCATGGGCCAGGCCGGCTGGCTGCGCTATGCGGTGGCCGGCGGCCCGGGCGGCGCCTGGGGCGGCGCGCTGCCGGAAGTCGATTCGCGCGCGGTCTGCATCCTGCGCGAGACCTTTGCGCGCCACGAAGGCCTGGCCGACTTTGCCTTCGCCATGCAGGGCCTGGGCAGCGGCGCGATTTCGCTGATGGGCTCTGACGAGCTGCGCCAGCGCTATCTGCCGCGCGTGGCCCGCGGCGAGGCCATCGCGGCCTTTGCGCTGTCTGAGCCCGATGCCGGTTCCGACGTGGCCGCGCTGGCCTGCGAGGCCCGCCTGGATGGCGACGCCTATGTGCTGAACGGCGCCAAGACCTGGATTTCCAACGGCGGCATCGCCGATTTCTACTGCGTCTTCGCCCGCACCGGCGAGGCCCCGGGTGCACGCGGCATCAGCGCCTTCGTGGTGGATGCCGACACCCCGGGCTTCGAGGTCTCGGAACGCATCGAGCTGATCGCGCCGCACCCGCTGGCCACCATCACATTCGACAACTGCCGTGTGCCAGTGTCGCACCGGCTGGGCGATGCGGGGCAGGGCTTCAAGCTGGCCATGATGACGCTGGACATCTTCCGCGCCTCGGTAGCCGCCGCCGCGCTGGGCTTTGCCCGCCGCGCGCTGGACGAAGGCCTGGCGCGTTCGAAGTCGCGCCGCATGTTCGGCCAGACGCTGGCCGACCTGCAACTGACGCAGGCCGCGCTGGGCGACATGGCCACCGCTATCGACGCCTCGGCGCTTTTGACCTATCGCGCCGCGTGGATG
The DNA here is from genome assembly GCF_059760725.1 of Achromobacter sp. 1014246743. Taxonomy (NCBI): domain Bacteria; kingdom Pseudomonadati; phylum Pseudomonadota; class Betaproteobacteria; order Burkholderiales; family Alcaligenaceae; genus Achromobacter; species Achromobacter sp. 1014246743. Next base: position 20,508 of record NZ_JCBANA010000086.1, on the reverse strand, counting down.
CGCGACGTGCAGAAAGTACGCACCACGCGCGAAGCGGCCATGGCCAAGATGACGGCCACGGAATCGGCGCAGACCGTGATCGACCGCGCGTTGCAGATGTTCGGCGGCGCGGGCGTGGTGTCGGGAATGCCGGTGGAGAAGCTCTACAGGGAAATCAGAGCGCTGCGTATCTACGAAGGCGCCACCGAAGTGCAGAAGTTGATCATCGCCCGCGAACTGCTGAAGGCATAAAGAGGCCATCGAGCCTTCCGCCTTCCGCATAGTCAACCACACCGCAGCAGCAAGGGGAATTTCATGGAAGTATCCGCCCACATCGACACCTTTGCCCGGGATAACCTGCCCCCGGGCGAACAATGGCCAGAATTCCTGCTGGACGGCCCCGACGTGGCTTATCCCAAGCGCTTCAATTGCGCCGTGGAACTGGTGGACGCCATGGTCGAACGCGGCCACGGCGAGCGCATCGCGCTGCGCTGGCCGCAGGACGGCAAGCCGGCCACCATGACCTACCGCGAACTGGCGGCGCTGACCAACCGCATCGCCCGCGTGCTGGCCGAAGACATGAAGCTGGTGCCCGGCAACCGCCTGCTGCTGCGCGGCCCGAACAACCCCATGATGGCCGCCGCCTGGCTGGCCGCCATCAAGGCGGGCCTGGTCACCGTGCCGACCATGCCGCTGCTGCGTGCCAAGGAACTCAAGCAGATCATCGAAAAGGCGCAGATCCAGGCGGTGCTGTGCGATGCACGCCTGAAGGAAGAGGCCCAGTTCTGCGCCCAGCCCGGTCACGAGCACCACTGCGCCGAACTGGCGCAGATCATGTACTTCAACGACACCGCGCCCGATGCGCTGGACGCGCTGGCCGCGGCCAAGCCGGATGATTTCACGGCCTGCGACACCGCCGCCGATGACGTCTGCCTGATCGCCTTCACCAGCGGCACGACGGGCGCGCCCAAGGGCTGCATGCACTTTCACCGCGACGTGCTGGCCATGTGCGACCTGTTCCCCAGGCACGTCATCAAGCCGGGCCCGGACGACATCTTCTGCGGCACGCCGCCGCTGGCCTTCACGTTCGGGCTGGGCGGGCTGCTGTGCTTTCCGCTGCGCGTGGGCGCCAGCACCGTGCTGGCCGAACGCCTGACGCCGGAAAGCCTGTTGCAGCTGATCCAGGACTTCCGCGCCACGATCGTGTTCACGGCGCCCACGTTCTATCGCCAGATGGCCGCGCTGGTCGGCAAGTTCGACCTGTCGTCGCTGAAGAAGAGCGTGTCGGCCGGCGAGGCTCTGCCCGACGCCACCCGCCAATTGTGGAAGCAAGCGAGCGGCATCGAGATGATCGACGGCATCGGCGGCACGGAGATGATCCACGTGTTCGTGTCCAGCCCGCCCGAATCGGTACGCCGCGGCGCCATCGGCCGCGTCGTGCCCGGCTACATCGCGCAGATCGTGGACGACGACATGAACCCGGTGCCTAACGGCACCGTGGGCCGGCTGGCCATCAAGGGCCCCACCGGTTGCCGCTACCTGGCCGACGAGCGCCAGCGCCGTTTCGTGCAAAAGGGCTGGAACCTGCCGGGCGATACGTTCCTGCAGGACGACGACGGCTACCTGTTCTACCAGGCCCGCAACGACGACATGATCGTGTCGGCCGGCTACAACATCGCGGGTCCCGAGGTGGAGGACGCCCTGCTGCGCCACGAGGCCGTGGCCGAGTGCGGGGTGGTGGGGGCGGCCGACGAGGAACGCGGCCAGCTCGTGAAGGCGTTCGTGGTGCTCAAGCCCGGCTTCCAGCCCGGTGATGCAATGGTGGCGGCACTGCAGCAGTTCGTCAAAGCCAGCATCGCACCGTACAAGTATCCCCGCGCCATCGAGTTCGTGTCGGCCTTGCCGCGCACGGAAACGGGCAAGCTGCAGCGCTTTGCGCTGCGCAAGATGGCGTGAACCGGCACTAAGGAATCACAAGGAAATCCCATGGCAGCCCCTTTCATCAGCCAGGTCGAAGTCCGCTTTCGTCATTGCGATCCGGCGGGCATCGTTTTCTATCCTCGCTATTTCGAGATGATCAATGACTTTGTCGAGGAATGGTTCGACAAGGGCATGGGGTTGCCTTTTCATGCGCTGCACGTGGATCGCCATATCGGCACGCCGATGGCGTCGGTGACGTGCGATTTCAGCGCACCGAGCCGCTGGCACGAGCAACTGCGCCAGACGCTGCAGGTGCAGCGTATCGGCGGGGCGTCGTTCAAGGCGCTGGTGCGTTTCGAGGGGCCGGACGGCCAGTTGCGGCTGTCGGCGACGCTGACGATCGTGACGGTGGACCTGCGGACGATGAAGTCGATGCCGCTGCCGGACGATCTACGTGAACGGATGCAGGCTTATCTGGTCGCCGCGGAGTGATTCCGCGTCATTTGTTTTTTTGATAATAGGATGAGACGTTATGAAGATTCTGCAACCGCCGGATTGGATGGCGCCGCGAGGCTATTCGAATGGAATCCTGACCGAGATGACGGTGGGGAGCAAGCTGGTGTTCGTGGGGGGGCAGGTCGGCTGGAACGGGCAGCAGCAGTTTGAATCGGATGACCTGGCTGATCAGGTTCGGCAGACGTTGGCCAATATCGTTGCGATTTTGGCTGAGGGTGGGGCGAAGCCTGAGCATATTGTGCGGATGACTTGGTATGTGACCGACAAGGATGCTTATGTGGCGGCTTATCCGGAGATCGGGAAGCATTATCGGGAGCTGATCGGGCGGCATTTTCCGGCTATGACGGCGGTGGAGGTGGCTGATCTGGTTGAGGATCGGGCTAAAGTCGAGATTGAAGTTACGGCTGTTGTGCCGGGGTAGGGTTTTGGGGTTTTCGTTTGTTTGTTGCGGTTGAGTTCTTGAGCCGCGCGTGACGGGGCAGGCGGGGTGAGGGCGGGGCTACGATTGCGGTCCGGAGCCTTCGCTCCGGACTGCCCCTTCCTCATCGTCGTCACAGCCTTCGGCTGTTCCTTCCGATTCCGTCGGGCGCATCTAACGCCCCGCCCTCACCCCGCCTGCCCCGTCACGCGCTCTTGATGCTTATTAGTCGCGGGTGCTGGGGCGGTCAGTGTGCTTGGCGTTTTTGCCAGCGACGGTGGGGGGGGAGGAGGGTGCGGTGCCCGCCTTGTGCCGGCCGCGCGGGCGGCCTTACAAGGCTTACGCGTCGTCTTGCGTACACCGATGCCGCTATCGCGTGTGGGTGATGGGAATTCAGCCTCGCAGCTGAAACGTGTCGCGCGGCAGCTCCCCGAAACGTTCTCGGTAGTATTCCGAGAATCTGCCCAGGTGGCTGATTCCGACTGAGACGGCTACTTCTGTCACGCTGGTACAGGAGCCTTCCTGCAGGCGTTCTCTTGCTGCATCCAGACGCAGCGTTCTCAATGCATGCATCGGTGTCGTGCCGCGATGTTCCTGGAATAGTCGTGTCAGCGCGCTCGCGCTGGCGCCTGCGCCACGTGCGATCTCAGTCAGCGTTAGCGGGGCTGACAGATTCTTTTTCATGTACGACTCTGCTTGGGCCAGGCGCCGCGGTTGGGCCGAGGTCTGGCCGGCTTCGCGTTGCCAGGTGTTCGGCTGGTTGTACAGCAGGTGCAGCACCAGCGTGTCTTCCAGGTGTTCCAGCCATGCTGCAGGCGGGCGAGGGGCGCCGTCGTCAAGCGTGGGGAGCAGGTGGATCAGGCCGGTGACCATGCTGCGCCAGGCTGCGCCGATGGGGGTGTCCAGGCGTAGCGCGGGGGTGAAGTCCAGGGGGCGGGTGGCGGCGTCGCCGAAGATGCGGCGGCCGATGGTTTCCAGTTTGCCGCGGGGGATCTTCAACAGCAGTTGTTCGCAGCCGGCTTCCCAGTGCAGCTTCAGGGCGCGGTTGGGGGCGATGACGGCGGCGCAGTCGGGGTGGGTGTCTACGCTGTCGGCGCCACATTCGATGCGGGCACGGCCGTGCAGGGGCACCTGGACCAGCATGAAGTCCTGCAGGCGGTCGGGTTCGATGTGGACTTCGGCGCCGTAGCGCAGCGTACAGACGCTCAGGGCGCCGAAGCGGCCGCGGTTCAGTTCGGCGTCGACGCGACCGCCTTTCCAGGTCAGGCGGTGTTCCTTCAGTGCTTCGGATACGCGTTCGCGCGTTTCCGCCGCCTGGGTGGAACTGAACACGCGCCTTTTGAGCAATGGCGCCAGCTCGATGCGGGACCAGCCGTGCATGGGAGTCTCCGGGACGGGAACGCTCCCGTATGGCCGACCAGCGTAATGCAATCGGCCAGCCGTGGGAATTAAGTGAATCCCGGATAAGCGTGGGCGGAATCGGATAGAGCGGCGCGGCGGGCGGGCCTACTCTGGGGGTTGTTGGAAGGCGGCGCCGCGGCGCGTAAGCTGGCGATTTTCAGGGCGGCTTGCGGTAACCGACGGCAGACGGATTCTGTCAGCATCGTGCCGGCGGCGCCGGCGGACACAAGGGGTGGCTCATGAATGGAAAACGATGGGGTCGGCGTGCGCTGGCGGCGCTGGTTTGCATGACGGCGGCGGCCGGCGTGTCGGCCCAGGACAAAATCAAGGTCGGGCTGCTGACCACGCTGTCCGGGCCGGGGGCCGCGCTGGGCAATGAAATTCGCGACGGCTTCAATCTTGCGTTGCAACATACCGGCGGCAAGCTGGGCGGGCTGCCCGCCGAAGTGGTGGTGGCCGATGACCAGCAGAAGGCCGATACGGGCCGCCAGGCGGTCGAGCGCCTGCTCAAGCGCGACAAGGTCGACGTCATGACCGGCATCGTGTTTTCCAACGTGCTGCTGCCCGTGATGCCGGCCATCTTGCAGTCCGGCACGATCTATCTCAGCACCAACACCGGGCCTGAGAACTATGCGGGTGCGGGATGCAATCCGAATTTCTTCGCGGTGGCCTGGCAGAACGAGGACATTCCCGCCGCCATGGGCAAGTACGCGGCGGACCAGGGTTTCAAGCGGGTCGCGCTGATCGCGCCGGATTATCCGGGCGGACGCGAGTCGCTCAACGGCTTCAAGCGCCTGTACAAGGGCGGCCTGTCCGAAGAGATCTATACCCAACTGGGCCAGCTGGACTATGGCGTGGAAATCACGCGGCTGCGCGCCAGCAAGCCGGACGCGGTGTTCTTCTTTTTGCCGGGCGGCATGGGCGTGAATTTCATCAAACAGTTCAATGGCGCGGGCCTGGGCAAGGACATCGTGCTGCTGGCGCCGGGCTTCTCGGGCGATGAAGACACCATCGGCGCCGTGGGCGCGCCGATCGAGGGGCTGCGCAATACCTCGCAGTGGGCGGTGGACCTGGACAACCCGGCCAACCGCCAATTCGTGGCCGACTTCAAGAAGGCCTACCACCGCAGCCCCACGCTGTATGCGTCGCAGGGCTACGACGCCGCCATGCTGCTGGACAGCGCGGTGCGCCAGACGGGCGGCAAGCTCGGCGCCGACGCGCTGCGGCCGGCGCTGCGTCGCGCCGACTTCAAGTCGGTGCGCGGCGACTTCAAATTCAATCGCAACCAGTATCCCATCCAGAACTACTACCTGCGCACCATCGAGAAGGGCGCGGACGGCAAGCTGGCCAACAAATTGTCGGGCACGGTGCTGACGCAGTACCAGGACCCGTTCGCCGCCGCCTGCCAGATGAAGTAGGCGCGGCAACGATCGCAAAGGAGCACGACGCATGACAGCGACTATCTCGACCCGCGAGGTCACCATTGCCTCGCACGATGGCCAGTCTTTTGGCGCCTACCTGGCCGTGCCGGCCTCGGGGCACGGGCCCGGCCTGGTGCTGTGCCAGGAAATCTTCGGCATCAACGATTTCATGCGCCGCACGGCGCAGGGCCTGGCCGAGGAAGGCTATGTGGTGCTGGCGCCCGACCTGTTCTGGCGCCAGCAGCCCGGCATCCAGCTGACCGATGGCCCGGCCGACATGCCGCGCGCCTTCGAGCTGTACCAGCGCTTTGACGTGGACCTGGGCATCAAGGACATCGCCTCGACCCTGGCGGCGTTGCGCGCGCTGCCCGAGCAGCAGGGCGGCGCCGGCGTGCTGGGCTATTGCCTGGGCGGCAAGCTGGCCTACCTGGCCGCCTGCCGCACGGATGCGGACGTGGCCGTCGGCTATTACGGCGTGGGCATCGAAGACAGCCTGGACGAAGCCGCGAACCTGCGCGGCCGGCTGGTGCTGCACATCGCCGAGCAGGACGGCTTCTGTCCGCCGCCCGCACGCCAGCGCATTCTCGAGGCGCTGGGCGGCAAGCCGGGCGTCGAGCTGTACGTCTATCCGGGCATGGACCACGCTTTTGCCCGCACGGGCGGCGCGCATTACGACAAGCCGTCGGCGCTGATGGCGCACCAGCGCAGCATGGCCGCGCTGCAACGCGTGATCGGGCCGCAGTTCGACTATTCATTCCTGTGGGACAAGCACTGCGAATACGAATTCGGCACCCGCGACGTGGCCGCCACCATGGCCACGATGGTGGCCGAGCCCTACGTCAATCACATCCCCACCATGACGGGTGGGGTCGGCTACCGCGAGCTTTCGCGCTTCTACCAGCACCACTTCGTCAACAGCAATCCGCCGGACACTCGTCTGGTGCCGCTGTCGCGCACCGTGGGCGCCACGCAGATCGTGGACGAACTGCTGTTCTGCTTCACCCACACCACCGAGATCGACTGGATGCTGCCGGGCGTGCCGCCCACGGGCAAGTATGTCGAGATTCCGCTGGTGGCCATCGTGAAGTTCCGCGGCGACAAGCTCTGCCACGAACATATCTATTGGGACCAGGCCAGCGTGCTGGTGCAGATCGGCCTGCTGGACCCCGAGGGCCTGCCGGTGGCCGGTCGTGACACGGCGCGCAAGCTGCTGGACGAGACGCTGCCGTCCAACACGCTGATGGCGCGCTGGAAAGACAGCGAGAACAAGTAGGAGACCGCCATGTCGTACAGCGATCAACAATTGGGCGAGATGGTGCGCGGCGACAGCGTGCACCGCAGCCTGTACACCGACCCGGCCATTTTCGAGCTGGAGATGCAGCGCATCTACGGCCGCGCCTGGGTCTACGTGGGCCATGAAAGCCAGGTGCCCAAGACGGGCGACTATCACACCACCCGCCTGGGCGACCAGGACGTGCTGATGGTGCGCGCCACCGATGGCCGTGTGCACGTGCTGTACAACCGCTGCCCGCACAAGGGCGCCAAGGTGGTGGCCGACGGCGATGGCTGCGTGGGCAAGTTCTTCCGTTGCCCGTACCACGCCTGGACCTTCAAGCTGGATGGCAGCCATCTGGGCGTGCCGCTCAAGCAGGGGCTCGAAGGCACGTCCTACGACCCCACCGACCCCAGTTTTTCGATGCGGCGGCTGCCGCGCGTGGAAAGCTACCGCGGCTTCGTCTTTGCCAGCCAGGCCCGTGACGGCCAGGGCCTGGAAGACTTCCTGGGCGGCGCGCGTTCGTCCATCGACAACCTCTGCGACCGCTCGCCGGTGGGCGAGGTGGAAGTGGCCGGCGGCATCTTCCGCGTGATGCAGCGGTCCAACTGGAAAGTGTTCTACGAGAACCTGCACGACACCATGCATGCCCGCGTGACGCATGAATCGTCGTTTGCCGCGGCCCGCGACGAAGCCAGGGAAATCGGCGAAATGCCGTTCGAGCTGCACATCATGGACGGCAACGGCGAGCCCTACGAGTTCTGGGAAAAGCTGGAACTGCGCGCCTACGACAACGGCCATGGCTACATGGAAGGCATCTTCAACCCCGGCGCGGCCGAACGCGACCCGATTTCGCGCGCCCACTTCGAAACGCTGTCCGCCGCCTACGGGCCGGAACGCGCCCGCGAGATCCTGGGCATGAACCGCCACAACACCGTCATCTACGGCAGCGGCTCGCCCCACACCGTGTTCCAGCAGTTCCGCGTCATTCGCCCGATCGCCGTGGATCGCACGCTGATCGAGATCCAGACCTTCCGCTGCAAGGGCGCGCCTGACGGCGTGTTCAAGCGCGCCATGCTGTATGCCAACGTGATCAACTCGCCGTCGTCCAACGTCATGCCGGACGACATCGAGCTGTACAACCGCTGCCAGGAAGGCAACGCCACGCGCGGCGGCGAATGGGTCAGCATGCACCGCTACCACGGCACCGACCGCAGCGATGCCGACGGCATGGTGTCGGTCAACGGCACCAGCGAACTGCCGATGCGCAACCAGTTCCGCGCCTGGAAGCAATACATGGAAGCGGGCGCGGTGGCGCAGGCCCCGGCCCAAGGAGAAGGCGCATGCTGCTAGACCTGGATTTCGACGTCTCGATCGACAAGCTGGCCCCGGCCGACGTACCGGCCGAGGCCTATCACCGCATCGCCCAGTTCCTGTACCGCGAGGCCCGCCTGCTGGACGAGCGCCGCTACGGCGACTGGCAGGCGCTGTGGACGGATGACGGCATGTACTGGATGCCGCGCGAACCCGGCCAGGCCAGCCCCTACGACCACATCTCGCTGTTCTGGGAAGACCGCATGCTGCGCGACGTGCGCATCCGCCGCCTGGGGCACCCGCGCAACTGGTCGCAGCAGCCCCCTACGCGCAGCGTGCGGCTGGTGGGCGGCGTGCAGGTCGAAGGCGTGGACGCGGGCGGCAACCTGGTGGTGCATTCTGCATTCCAGATGACCGAATGGCGCAAGCGCCAGCCGCGCCAGCTGGCTGGGCGCTACACCCACAAGCTGGCGGCCGACGGCGACAGCTGGCGCATCCGCATGAAGCGCGTGGACCTGGTCAATTGCGACGACGCCCACGACGTGTTCGAGGTGTTCGTGTGAGCGCCACCGACGCCGCGGTGCTGGCGCTGCACTACCAGAACGACGTGCTGCATCCGGAAGGCAAGATCCGCGTCGGGCTGGATGCCGACGGCGACGTGCGCCAACGGCTGCTGCGCGCTGCCGCGTCGCTGCTGGACAGCGCCCGGGCCCAGGGGCTGCCCATCGTGCACGTGCGCATCGCCTTTCGGCCCGACTACGCCGACCTGCTGCCCAACTGCGATATCTTTCGCAACGTGGCCAGCATCGGCGCCGTGGCGGAAGGGCAGTGGGGCAGCGACTTCTACGACGGGCTGCAACCGCTGGCCGGCAGCCCACGCGAGTTCGTGGTCAAGCACACCCGCATCAGCGCCTTCTACGGCACGCCGCTGGAAGAAACGCTGCGGGTGCTGGGGGCCCGGCGGCTGGTGGTGGCGGGTGTGGCCACGCATTCGGTGGTCGAAGGCACCGTGCGGCACGCGGCCGATATCGGCTTTCATGTGATGGTGGCCGAAGACGCCTGCGCCTCGGCCGACCCGGCCGTGCACGACGCCTCGCTGGCCAGCATGCGCCTGATTGCGCAGACGGGCTCGGTGGCGCAAGCTGTGCGCTGGGCCGCGGCGCCCCACTGATCAAGGATGATTCATGGACTTTTCAGGCTTTCCCGGCTTGGCCGGCAAGACCGCCATCGTGACCGGCAGCACCCAGGGCCTGGGCGCCGACATTGCGCGCGGCCTGGCCGCGGCGGGCGCCAACGTAGTGCTGGTGGGGCGCAACGCGCAGGCCGGGCAGGCGCTGGCCGCCAGCCTGGGCGAAGCGGCGCTGTTCTGCGAAACCGACATCGGCCAGGACAGCCAGATCCAGCGTTGCCTGGATGCGGCGCAGGCGCGCTTTGGCCGGGTCGACATCCTGGTGAACAACGCCTGCCAGTACGCCGACCGCGGCCTGGCGTCCACCCGCGAAGAGTGGCACGCCACGCTGGACACCAACCTCGTGTCGGCGGCGATCTTCACGCAGATGGCCGCACCCCTGCTGCCGCGCGGCAGCGCCGTGATCAACCTGGGCAGCACCGGTGGCAAGTTCGGCGCGGCCGGGCGCGCGCTGTACCCGGCGTCCAAGGCGGCGCTGTTGCAGATCACCAAGAATTTCGCGGTGGAACTGGCCCCCGCCGGCATCCGCGTGCTGGCGGTGTCGCCCGCCTGGACCTGGTCGCCCTCCGTCGAACAGCTGGCGGGCGGCTCGCGCGAAGCGGCCGACGCCGTCGGCGCGCATTTTCATCCGCTGGGCCGCGTGGGCTCGGGCGAAGAGATCGCCGCGGCGGTGTGCTTCGCGTGTTCCGATGCGGCGTCCTGGATGACCGGCGTGGATATCCCGGTGGACGGCGGCTTTTCGATCCTGGGCCCGGACCGCGGCATTTCGCCTCGCGCCTGGTTCAAGCAGTTGGCGCCTTGACGCGCGTGTCCTGATCCGGGCGCGGCGGTCGTACGGACCCTGCGCCGCGTTCATTGTCATGGGCCAGCGCAGGCGCACACGGCGCCCGGCGAGACGCCGCCGCCCGTCGTCAGCGGATGACGATCTGGCCTTCTTCCACGCCGGCCTTGCCACCCACCTGGTCTTCCAGGAATTCCTGCTGCTTGTTGCCCACCTGAATCTTCGTGCCGCCGCAAAAGCGCCGCGCGGCGATGATGGTGGCGTCGTGCAGGGGCTGCAGGTCGCGGATCAGCTGGGCTTCTTCCTCGTCCAGCTGGATCAGGTCGCGGCCCAGCTTGGTGTGGGTGTTGCGGGCGCGCTCGACCACGTCGCCGGTGGCGCGCTCGGGGTGCGCATGCAGGAACAGCAGCAGTTGTTCCAGCTTGGCCTTTTCCTCGTTCATCTTCAGCCGCTTGCGCGTCAGCGCCGACCGCTTGATGTCGGCGTGCGGGTCCAGGCCCGCCTGCACCACTGTGGGCACGCCCGCGGGCGACCCGATGGTGCCGGCCCGCACCGACTTCAGGGCGCGGGTATGGCCGCCGGTAATCGCGGTCTGCTGGCTGTTGGGCGCGCCGACATTGACGCTGCCGCCCGCGGCGATGCTGCTCTGGCGGATTTCGCGTTCCACTTCCACGTTCTGGCCGGCGCTGATGATGGCGTTGGTGATGAAGCGGGCCTTCAGGTCGCCGCCGCAGACGATGTGCGCGGTGCGGGCGGGGCTGGTGCTGGCGTTGGCGCTGTCCTGCATGGCCTCGGCCATGCCGATGATGCCGCCCTTGACCGTGACGTTGCCGCCCGCCTCGACCAGCGCGGCTTCCATGGTGCCGTTGACGACCACGTCGCCCGTCACCCGCACTTCCATCGTGGCGCTGATGTCGCCGCGCACCTGCAGCGAGCCTTCGAAATTGATGTTGCCGGTGGACAGGTCCACCGCATCCACCTCGACCACCGGGTTGACCTGGGCGCCCTGGTGGATCAGCTTGGGCGAACCGGCGATGCTGGCGCGCAGCAGATTGGGGTCTTCGGGGTCGACCTCGACGCCGGACATGTCTTTGGAAAACGGCGTATCGGGCAGTTCTTCCGGCAGCACCGGCTGGCCCAGCACGTCACAGCCGTCGATGCCGGGCAGCGGCGGAATCCGGCGCATCAGGGGCGTGCCGGCGGTCACCAGCAGCAGGCTGCCCAGGTCGCGGTAGTCCACCTGGGCGAGTTCGTCGATTTCCTGGGCGCGGGGCTTCAGGCGGTCCAGCAGGCTTTCGAAGCGAGTGGGGGTGCCCCGCGTGGGCGGCGTGCCCTGGGCGATCAGCACCGTCTGGCTGCCGCCGCGTTCCACGGCGTCGGCCAGTTCCTGTTCCAGCACGCCATGCACGATGCCCTGGTCGGCGATGGCCTGGCGCAGCACGGCCAGGGCCACCGGCTTGCCGCCCTTGGGCGGGTGCAGGGTCACCAGCGCCGACATGCAGCTGGCGTCCACCTCCAGGTCGAACGAGCCGTCCACGACCTTGCCGACAGGGGCCTGGACCGGCTCCGTGGCTTCGCGGCACAGGTCGATGAAGGTGATGACGGCGTGGTTGTCCAGGGCTTCGGTGGACCAGCCTTGGGCGGCGGCCAGCGCGGCCAGGGAATCCCAGCTGGGCAGGTTGGCGGGCGAGGGCGCAAGGGCGATGCCGACGGCCTGGTCGGCGGCCTGCGCTTCGCCTTCGGCGGCAGGCGGGTCGCCCGCCTCGCGCGCGGTGTCGGTCTCCGGGGAGGGCGGGGGTACATACACCGCCGTCAGGACGTTGGTATTGGCATCCAGCAGTAGCTGGAGCGTGTGGTCTGCGCCCATCTGTCGCCTCTCCCGCCCGGCATTCGCAGCCAGGTTCATTCATTTAGTAATTAAACGAAATATTGCGACATATGTTAACCCATGAACCTCGCCCTACTGCGCAGTAATGCAAGGGAAACTCCACCAAAAGATGTAATGCCGGCCCTGATTTCTGTGGCCGTGTTCCGTTACAAAGTCTGCATCGGCGGGCCACGCGGGAATGGGCCGTCGGCAGCGGTCGGTGCGAGGGCGCTTGCGCAAATTGTGGCGACGGATCCTAGGGCATAGGCACGAGCGACAAAGCGCCCGGGCAGGCTCAGCATAGGCGTTCGAATCCGCGTCCCTGGACGCCGCCGGAGCGCCCACGCCATGTCCCGCCTTTCCTGCTTCCTGCCCCCCGCGCCTGGCGCGGCCTGGACGCGCGCAGCCGGCCTCGCGCTGGCCATTGCCCTGGCCGGCCTGGCTGCCGCGCTGATGCCCGCCGGCGCCGCGCACGCAGACGAGATCTACCGTTACAAAGACCCGTTCGGCGTCTGGCGCGCCATGAAGGTGCCCAACGGCTACGCCAAGTATTACAAGCGGGCGCAGGTCCGCACCGCGTTGCGCGGCAATCGCATCAAGGTCTGCCTGGATTGCGAGCCGCAGGCGGGCGACGGCGCCAGCGTGCTGGCGCTGGGCAACCGGGTGTTGCGCTGGGGGCCGGTGCCGCCGTCCACGGCGCACGATGGGCTGATCGCGCAGGCGGCCAAGGATTCAGGGGTGGACCAGGCGCTGATCACCGCGGTCATCGCGGTGGAATCGGGCTTTCGCAGTGATGCGCGCTCGCCCAAGGGGGCGCTGGGCCTGATGCAGCTGATGCCGGCCACCGCCGCCACGCTGCTGGCGTCCGACGATATCGAACGCGCGCTGGTGGACCCGGCCACCAATGTGAAGGCGGGGTCCAGCTTGCTGCGCCGGCTGATCGACCAGTATCCCGGCCGGCTGGACCTGGCGCTGGCGGCCTACAACGCAGGCGAAGGGGCCGTGCGCAAATACGACGCCGTGCCGCCCTATGCCGAAACGCAGCAGTACGTGCGGGACGTGACGGCGCTGTACAAGCACTACAAGACGCCCTGAGGGGGCGAGAGGCCGGAGCGCCCCGTGGGGCGGTCCGGCGCGGGCCTCAGATCGAAGCGAAGACCTTTTCGGCGATGTCCAGCGTCGACTGGATGACGGCGTCGTCGTGGGTGGCCGACACGAAGCCGGCTTCGAAGGCCGACGGCGCGAAATGCACGCCGTGGTCGAGCATGGCATGGAAGAAGCGGTTGAAGCGCGCGGTGTCGCACGTCGACACCTCGGCGAACGAGGTCGGCACCGTGTCGCTGAAGTAAATGCCGAACATGCCGCCCACCGAGTCGGCCGAGAAGGCCAGGCCGGCGGCGCGGGCGCGTTCCTGCAGGCCCTGGGCCAGCTTGGCGGTCTGGGCCGCCAGCTTGTCGTAGAAGCCCGGCGCGGCGATCAGGCGCAGCGTGGCCAGGCCCGCGGCTACGGCCACGGGGTTGCCCGACAGCGTGCCCGCCTGGTACACGCCGCCCAGCGGGGCGATGTGCTTCATGATCTCGGCGCTGCCGCCGAAGGCGCCCACCGGCATGCCGCCGCCGATCACCTTGGCCAGCGTGGTCAGGTCAGGCTTGACGCCCGACAGGCCCTGCACGCCCTGCGGCCCCACGCGGAAACCGGTCATGACTTCGTCGAAGATCAGCAGCGCGCCGTGCTGCGTGCAGACTTCGCGCAGGCCTTCCAGGAAGCCGGGCGCGGGCTTGATCAGGTTCATGTTGCCGGCGATCGGCTCGACGATGATGCAGGCGATGTCGGCGCCGTGCTGGGCGAAGGCTTCGCGCACCGCGTCCAAGTTGTTGTATTCCAGGGTCAGCGTGTGCGAGACGAACTCGGGCGGCACGCCGGCCGAGCTGGGGTTGCCGAACGTCAGCAGGCCCGAGCCGGCCTTGACCAGCAGGCTGTCGGAGTGGCCGTGATAGCAGCCTTCGAATTTCACGATCTTGGCGCGGCCGGTGGCGCCGCGCGCCAGCCGGATGGCCGTCATGGTGGCCTCGGTGCCCGAGCTGACCAGGCGCACCTGCTCCAGCGACGGCAGGCGGGCGATCAGCGTTTCGGCCAGTTCGATTTCGGCCTCGGTGGGGGCGCCGAACGACAGGCCGTTGACGGCGGCTTCCTGCACCGCGCGCACCACCTCAGGGTGCGAGTGGCCCAGGATGGCCGGACCCCACGAGCCCACGTAGTCGATGTACTGCTTGTCTTCGGCGTCCCAGACGTACGGGCCTTGCGCGCGCTTGATGAAGCGCGGCGTGCCGCCCACGGAGCGGAAGGCGCGGACGGGCGAATTTACGCCGCCGGGAATGCTGCGGCAGGCGCGTTCGAAAAGCTGAGCGTTACGGGACATGGCGGTCAAGGCTTCTGGTTGCGGTTAACGGAGTAGGGCGCCGAGCAGGCGGCCGCGGCGGCGCGGATGGCTGGCGCCTCGAACAGGCCGGTGATGACGGCGATGGAGTCGGCGCCGGCTGCGGCGACCAGCGCCGCGTTGTCGGGCGTGATGCCGCCGATGGCGACCACGGCCGGGCGGGGCGCGTCGCGCGCTTCGACCAGGGCGCGGGCTTCGGTCAGCACCGACAGCGGCGCGCGCACCGTGTCGGGCTTGACCTGCGAGGCGAACATCGCGCCGAAGGCGATGTAGTCGGCCCCGGCATCCAGCAGTTCGCGGGCGCGGGCCAGATCGTCGTAGCTGGAGCCGCCCAGGATCAGGTCGGGGCCCACTTCGGCGCGGATGCGGGCCAGGCTGTCGTCGTCGCGGCCGACGTGGGCGCCATCGGCGCCGACCTCGAGCGCCAGGCGCCAGTCGTCATTGATGAGAAACACCACGCCCAGCTCGCGGCACAGCGGCGCCAGGGCGCGGGCTTGTTCGGCGCGCACGGCGTCGGGCACGTTCTTGCGGCGCAGCTGCAGCGCCCGCATGCCGCCGTCGGCAGCCTGGCGTACCGCGCGCAGCAGGCGCTCGGTGTCGTCCCATTCGGGGGTGACGCCGTACAGGCCGGCGGGAAAACGCAGGGCTTTCATTGCGGTTGGATCCGGTTGGGAATGCGCCGGCCCATGCCCGGCAGGAAGCTGGCGGCCACCGCCGCGTCGGCATGGGCCAGGCCCTGGCGCACGGCCTCGGGCATTTCCAGGCCGCGGGCCAGCATGGCGGTGATGGCCGTGGCCGCCAGGCCGCCGGCATCGCCGTTGCGGTCGGGCGGCGCCTGCCAGGGCAGGGTGGTGGTCTGGCCGTTGGGGCCCAGCAGCACGTTGGCGTAGTGGCCGGGGCGTTGCGGACTGCCCAGCACCAGCACCCATTCGGCGCCGGCCGACACCAGGGCATGCATCGGCGATGGTGCGTCCCCGATATCGATGTCGCCGTCCGCATGCCACTGCGCCAGGCGCAGGTGCTCGATGACCAGCAGGTCGGTCTGCGGCAGCACCAGTTCCAGCGTGGCGGCCAGCAGGTCGTCGGCGTCGTCCTCGTCGGCGGCGTCGGCCGGCACCTGGGCGCGCTGGCCCAGGTGCAGCACCAGCGGCACCTGGCTGTAATCGGCGGCCACCTGGGCGGCTACGCTTGCCGTTTCGGCGGTGTATAGTCCGCCCACCTTGATTGCCTGCACGGACATGTCCTCGAGCAGGCAGCGCGCCTGGTCGTCCAGCAGGTCGGGCGATACGGGATGGATTTCTTCGATGCCGGCGGTGTCCTGCACCGTCAACGCCGTGACGGCCGCCAGGCCATGACAGCCCAGCCGGGCGCAGGTAACGGCGTCCGCGGGCAAACCGTCGGCGCCCGAGGGGTCGAGCGGGCCGAAGACCAAAACGAGAGGGGGAGTAACGGGGGCCACGTGGACAGCGCTTGAGTAAGGGTGCCCGGACTCATTTGCGATGAATCAGGGGATCCCCTATTGGGTTTCGGTAAGATTGTCCCCATTCTAATGGATGCCTTCCGCCTTTGCCCCATCACGGGGAAGACGGCGGGGAATTGATGTAAGAGAGAACTATGCGTACTTGGATGTGTCTGATTTGTGGCTGGGTTTACGATGAAGAAGCCGGCCTGCCCGACGAAGGCATCGCACCCGGCACCCGCTGGGAAGATGTGCCCCCGAACTGGGTCTGTCCTGAATGCGGCGCCCGCAAAGAGGACTTCGAACTGATGGAAATCTGATCGGCCATACCGATCCTTTCCGCGAATAAAGGGGTTGCCATGACGGAAAAACACCACGAGAACCCCAAGACCCAGTCGGCCAACTTCGCCAACCAGTTCCTGATCGCCATGCCCGGCATGGTCGAAGGCAGTCTGGCGGGGTCGGTCATCTACGTCTGCGAACACACCGAGCGCGGCGCGCTGGGCCTGGTCATCAACCGGCCCACCGACCTGACGCTGGGCACGCTGTTCGAACGCATCGACCTGGCGCTCGAGATCGGCCCGGTCAAGGACACGCTGGTGTTCTTCGGCGGGCCGGTCCAGACCGACCGCGGCTTCGTGCTGCACGCGCCTGCCGGCGACTACAGCTCGAGCATCAAGCTGGGCGGCATGGCCTTGACCACGTCGCGCGACGTGCTGCAGGCCGTGGCAGACGGCAATGGTCCGGCCCGCATGCTGGTCACGCTGGGCTACGCCGGCTGGGGCGCGGGCCAGCTCGAAAGCGAAATGGGCCAGAACGCCTGGCTGTCGGTCGGCGCCGACGACCACATCATCTTCGACGTGCCGCCCGAAGATCGCTACCCCGCCGCCCTCAAGCTGCTGGGCATCGATCCCGTGATGCTTGCCGGCGATGCGGGCCATGCCTGAAGAAACCCTGCTTGCCTTCGATTTCGGCGAGAAAAAGCTCGGCATCGCGATCGGCAATACGCTGACGCGCCACGCGCGGCCCCTGGAAATCATTTTCAGCGAGGTCCGCGACGTGCGCTTTTCGCGCATCGCCGCGCTGCTCAAGGAATGGCAGCCGCAGCGCGTGGTGGTCGGCCTGGCGCTGGACGCCGACGGCGGCGAACAGCCCGCCACCGCGCGCTGCCGCCGCTTCGCCAACCAACTGCACGGCCGCTTCGGCGTCACCGTCGAACTGGTCGACGAGCGCGGCTCCAGCATGGAAGCCCAGCGCCTGCTGGGCACCCACGAGGCCGACGACGCCATGGCCGCCGCCGTCATCCTGCAACGCTACCTGGATAAACTGCCGGCGCCCTGACGCCCGCCCTCCGGTCCGCTCATGCTCAATCCCCAACTCGACCGCCGCGGCGAACTCATCCACCTGCTCACCACGGAAGGGCTGCCGCGCCGCCACGTCGAACGGCTGCTGGACGCGGCCGCGGGGTTTGCGCAGGAGGATGCGGCGGCCGCCAGCGCCAGCGCCGCAACACACGCCAAGACGCCAGGAACCCCCGCGGCACCGTCCGGCGCGCCTCTGGACCTGCCGTTGTATCTCGGCCTGCCTGCCGATGATGCCGCTTTGCGCCGGGACTACGAGTCCGCTGCGCGGCGGCTGGGCTTGCGGCCGATTGTGCTGGATGACGACCTGCCTGCGGGGAATATCCCCGCGCCCGCCGCTGACTTGCCCCCCGGCATCCTGGTGCTGCGCCACGCCGCCAGCGGCGCTGCCGTCAGCGCGGCGGCCGCCGCACCGCCCGGCCTGCGCATCCTCAATGCCGGCGACGGCATTCATGCCGATCCCTTGCCCGCCCTGGCGCGGGTGGCGGCGATGCTGCGCGCCAGGCAAGACCTGACCCACCTGGCCGTCGCCCTGGTCGGCGACATCCGCCATAGCGCGGTCGCCCGCAGCCTGATCCACGCATTCACCACGCTGGGCGTGCCCGAAGTGCGCGCCACCGCGCCGCGGACCTTGCTGCCCGATGGCCTGCCGCAGCTCGGCGTGCGCGCCTGCGCCACGCTGCAGGAATGCCTGGCCGATGCCGACGTGGTCATCGTGCTGCCGCTGCATATCGAATCCCTGAGCGGCGCACTGCTGCCCTCCGCCCGCGAATACGCCGCCGCCTGCGGCCTGACGGCAGCCCGCCTGGCCGCCGCCAAGCCCGACGCGCTGCTGCTGCCCGGGGGGCGCCTGACCCCTGGCATCGAGGTCGACGGCGAGCTCGCCGCCAGCCTGACCGCCATCGACGCGCAACTGGCGGACACCGAACGGCACCTGCGCCTGGCGGCGCTGAGCGTCCTGGGGGCCGCGCCTTGAGACTGCACATCGCCCACGGCCGCGTGATCGACCCGGCCAGCGGCTACGACGGTCCGCAAGACCTCTTCATTGCCGACGGCCACATCGTTGCCACCGGGCAGGCCCCGGACGGCTTCCAAGCCGATCGCCGCCTGGACGCCACCGGCCTGGTCGTGCTGCCGGGCCTGGTGGATCTGTCGGCCCGGGTATTGCGCGATCCGGCGGCCAGCCATGGCGCTGTGGCGATGGCCGCTGCGACTGCCGCGGCGGGGCATCCCGACAATCTTCCGCCAGGTTCGCGCATGGCCCCAGCCGACCCGCAGTTCGCCCCGGCAGAACTGCGCGCCGCGCTGGCTGGCGGCGTGACCACGCTGGTCCTGCCGCCGCAGCCCGACGCGCCGCTGGACGAACCCGCCAAGCTCGAGGCGCTGCTGTGCCAGGCGCCGGCCGACCGGCCCCGCATCCTGCCGCTGGGCGCCCTGACGGTCGGCCTGCGCGGCGAAACGCTGGCCGAGATGACGCTGTTGTCCCAAGCCGGCGCCATCGCGTTTTCGCAAGGCAACGCCGGCATCGCCGACACCCGCGTGCTGTGGGGCGCCATGCGCTACGCCAGCGGCCAGGGCCTGACGCTATGGCTGCATCCGCAAGACCCCTGGCTGGCCCAGAACGCGGTGGTGGCCGCCGGCGCCTACGCCGACCGCCTGGGCCTGCACGGCCTGCCGCCGCAAGCCGAGACGCTGGCGTTGCAGACGATCTTCGAGTTGCAACGCGCGACAGGCGCCCGCGTGCACCTGTCGCGCCTGTCCACCGCCGCAGGCCTGGAGCTGCTGCGCGCCGCGCGCCGCCAAGGTCTGCCGGTCACGGCCGACGTGTCGGCCAACAGCCTGTTGCTGACCGACGTGGACATCGGCTATTTCGATACGAATTTCCACGTGACGCCGCCGCTGCGTGGCCAACGCGACCGCGAGGCGATCCAGGCGGCGCTGCGCGACGGCCTGGTGGACGCGCTTTGCTCGGACCACACGCTGGTGGACGCCGACGGCAAGGCCGCGCCGTTCCCGTTGTCACCGCCCGGCGCCACGGGGCTGGAGTTGTTGCTGTCACTGACGCTGAAATGGGCCCGCGACAACCGGATCCCACTGCCGCAGGCGCTGGCCCGCGTCACGACCGGCCCGGCAGCGGTGTTGCGGGGCCTGTTGCCATCGCAGTCCGGCCGCGGCGACCTGGCGGTCGGCGCGCCGGCAGACGTGTGCCTGGTGGACCTGGAAGCGGAGTGGCTGGTCGCCCCGCCGGCACTGCAAAGCCACAGCCGTCATACGCCGTTCGCGGGTATGATGCTGCCCGGTCGAGTCCGCGCCACCCTGGTGGGTGGCAGCCCGGCCTGGGAGACCCCTGCTTGAAGCTGCTGCGCTTTGTCCTCCGGCTTTTTCTCGTCGTGCCTTTGATCGTCTTCGGCCTGTTGTGCGTGGGCCTGGTGTATCCGCTGCTGCGTCCCAAGTCGCGCGCCTGGCTGAACCGCACGTGGTCGCGCTGCCTGATGGCGGCCTGTGGGCTGCGGGTCGTCTTCAAGGGCGAACCGCGCATGACGGGCCCGGTGCTGCTGGTCGCGAACCACGTCTCCTGGATCGACATTTTCGTGCTCAATTCGGCCCGCGCGACGTCGTTCGTGGCCAAGAGCGAAATCCGCAGCTGGCCGGTGATCGGCTGGCTGGTGGCCGGCGCGGGCACGCTCTTCATCGAACGCGGCCAACGCCACGCGGTCCATGCAATGGGCGAGTCGATGCAAGCCCGCTTCAAGCTGGGCGACGCGGTGGGCCTGTTCCCCGAAGGCACCACCAGCGAAGGCTTCGACCTGCGCCCCTTCCACGCCAGCCTGTTCGAACCGGCAAGATCGGCCGCCATCGAAATCCAACCGGTAGCCCTGCGCTTTCTGAAAGACGGCAAACGCAGCGGCTTCGCCGCATTTGTGGGCGAGGAGACGCTGGTGGCGAATCTTTGGAAGGTGATGGGGGCTACGGGGCTGTCAGTGGAAGTGGTGTTCTTGCCGGCTTTGGCGGCTAAGCATGCTGATGGGACGTTGCCGACTCGGTTGGAGTTGTCGCATCAGGCTCGGGATGCTATTCGGGCTGTGCTTTGATTCTTTGATCGGTTGATCGGGTGAGCTGTTCTTCGTAGGTCGCCCCTGGCGGGGGTGGCATGCGGAGTAGGCGCCTACTC
>NZ_JCBANA010000085.1:0-25907 GCF_059760725.1 Achromobacter sp. 1014246743 | reverse complement strand
CCCTTGCTAAGATCGCGCGCTTTGAACCCGCACGGATTTCACCGCATGACGAACGCGCGCCCTGCCTTGAACGCCACCTCGATCGCCCCGGCGCTGGTGCGCGGGGCCCTTGAACTGGAAACGACCGCGCGCGGCCTGCTGCCGCATCGCCTGCCTGCGTGGGCGCGTCAGCAGTGCCCGGACCCGCAACTGGCCATGGCCGAATCGCAGCCGTCGGGTGTGCGCCTGGTGTTCCAGACCACCGCCACGCGGATTGAACTGGATGTTGCCCCCACGCGCTACGTCTATGCCGGTATACCGCCACGGCCTGTGGGCATCTACGACCTGCAGATCGACGGCCAACTGGCCGCGCAGGCCCGCGCGGATGGCGGCGATGTGATCACGATCAACATGGCTACGGGCGCAGTCTCGCGGCACACGGGCGCACTCGCGACGCTGCGCTTTGACGATCTGCCCGGCCACGCCAAGCGGGTCGAGATCTGGCTGCCCCACAACGAAACCACCGAACTGGTCGCCCTGCGCAGCGATGCCCCGCTTGAACCGGTGCAGAGCGATGGCCGGCCGGTGTGGCTGCATCACGGCAGCTCGATCAGCCACGGATCCAACGGCGACAGCCCCACCGCCATCTGGCCGGTGCTGGCCGCCCGCCTGGGCGGCGTGGAACTGGTGAACCTGGGTTTCGGCGGCAGCGCGCTGCTCGACCCCTTCACCGCGCGCGTCATCCGCGACACGCCGGCCGACGTGATCAGCCTGAAGCTGGGCATCAACCTGGTCAATGCAGACCTGATGCGGCTGCGCGCCTTCGGGCCGGCGGTGCACGGTTTCCTGGACACGATCCGCGACGGCCATCCCGATACGCCGTTGCTGGTGGTGTCGCCGATCCATTGCCCGATCCATGAAGACACGCCGGGCCCCGGGGCCTTCGATACCGACGCCCTGGCCGCTGGCAAGGTGGCCTTTCGCGCCACCGGTAACCCGACCGAGCGGCAGGCCGGCAAGCTGACGTTGACGGTGATTCGCGACGAACTGCGCCGCATCGTCGCGCAGCGCGCCGCCACCGACCCGCAACTGCGCTATCTGGACGGCATGACGCTGTATGGCCCGGCGGACTTTGCCGAACTGCCGCTGCCCGATCGATTGCATCCGGACGGCGCGTCGCACCGCCGCATGGGCGAGCGCTTTGCGCGGCTGGCGTTCGGCCCTGGCGGGTTGCTGGGTACGGGCGGCTAACGCCACGGGGACGCACACGCCTGGGCGCGACGCGCCTGGCGTGGCAGGGTTGCGCCTTACGCCCGCCGCCCCCGCGACACGTCGTCGGCCACGCCGCGCGGTAACGCGAACAGGTCCAGCATGCCGATCAACGACACCCCTCCCACCACAACGAACGCCAACCGATAGGCCGCACCCGGCGCGCTCTCCAGACCCAGCATCGGCACGGCCCATTCACCGATGCGAATGGCGATGGCGCCCAGCGCAATGCCCATGCCCAGCGCCAGTTGCGACATGGTGGAAAACAGCGTGTTGGCCGCGCTCATCTGCGCTTGCGGCATATCTGCAAACGCCAGGGTATTCAGGGCCGTGAACTGCATCGACCGCGACATGCCGCCGATGAACAGGATCAGCGCGGTGATACCCATCGGCATCTGCGGGCCGATCAGGGCGCACGCTGCCAATGCCACGGTATTGAGCGCGCCATTGCCCAGCAGGGTTGGCCGAAAGCCGAAACGTCGCAACACCTGGGTGGTGAACAGCTTCATGAGCAGGTTGCCGGCGAACACCGCGATCACCAGCAAGCCGGCGCGAAAGGCGTCCATGCCATAGCCCACCTGGAACATCAGTGGCAACAGGAACGGCACCGCGCCCACCGACATGCGAAACAGCGAGCCGCCCCAGAAGTTGACGGCGTAAGCGCGGATCTTCAACGGGGACAGGGTCAACATGGGATGCGCGTGCCGACCCAGGTGACGCACGCCCAGCGCCAGCAGCGCGACGCTGGCAGCCATCCACAAGCCGATGCGCCCCCACGACGGGGCCGAGGCGCCGAACTGCTCCAGCGTCCACAACAGGCCCGACAGACCGCCGCCGATCCACAGGAAACCCGCCCAGTCGAACGGCCGGCGTTCGGTCGCGCGGTCATCGGGGATGAGCACCCAGGCAGCAGCCAGGGCCGCCAGGCCCAGCGGCAGGTTCAGATAGAAAATCCAGCGCCACGAGGCGTACGTGGTGATGAAGCCGCCGACGGGCGGCCCCAGCACGGGCGCGGTCAGTGCGGGCCAGGTCAGGATGGACATGGCGCGGATCAGTTCGTGCTTGGGCGTATGGCGCAGCACCACCAACCGGCCCACCGGCACCATCATGGCGCCGCCCACCCCCTGCAGCACGCGCAGGGCAATGAACGACCAGAGGCTGTCGGCCAGCCCGCAGGCCAGCGACGCCAGGGTGAAGATGACCAGGGCCGCGCAGAACACCCGACGCGCGCCGTGGCGGTCGGCCATCCAGCCGCTGATGGGAATGAAGATGCCCAGGGTCAGCAGGTAGGCGCTGACGCCCAGATTCAGGTCCACCGGCAACACGCCGAAGTCCTGCGCCATGGCGGGCAAGGCTGTGGTGATGACGGTGCCATCCAGGTTCTCCATGAAGAAGGCGGCGGCGACCAGCAAGGCGGTGAAAAACAGCCGGCGCGCGTCCGGCGGCGCAGCGGCGGACGAGGCTTGAATAGCGGGTTGGGTCATGAGTGCAGTCCCGATGCGGGGGACGCCTGCGCCAGAGCGGGCCTGGCCCAGCGGTCGCACGGGCGCGCCCGGCCGCAGCACAGGCGGTCCGAAGGCGCGTTGGTTGACGTGAACGCTTACGGTGCGGCGGCGAGCTGCCGCGACAACAGGCGCATCTTAACGAGCAGCCCTGAAATTGGCCTGAACGGGATCAGACGCCTTGGGCTTTCTTGGGTATGGCTTGCTTGGCTACGGCTTTCTTCGCTATCGCTTTCTTGGCCGCTGCCTGCTTGCCCGCCGCGTTCAACGCCGCCGCGGCGCGGATCAATGCCTTCAGCGCCTGGCCGTTGATCGCGTCGCCTTCGTGGATGTCGATGGCGCGGCGGGTATTGGCGTCCAGGCTGGCGTTGAACAGGCCCGCCGGGTCTTCGAGCGCGGCGCCCTTGGCGAAGGTGAGTTTCACGGCGCTCTTGTAGGTCTCGCCCGTGCACAGGATGCCGCCGTGCGACCACACCGGCACGCCGCGCCACTTCCATTCCTCGATGACATCGGGAACGGCCTGCCGGATCAACTGGCGCACCCGCGCCAGCACGTCACCGCGCCAGTCGGCCAACTCGCGGATGCGGGCGTCGATCTGCTGGGCGGGGGATGACGCGGCGGCGGCGACAGGATCGGCTTTGTCGGCTTTGTCGGCTTTTGCGGATTTTGCAGCGTTGGCAGTGCTCATGGCGGCGGTCCTTGGCGAAAAGGCGGACTGGCTCGGGGCAATGGCCCGGCGGACTTTATACCCAAGCTGCCCCGGGGCGTCCATGCAGGCTGGCCCCAATATTCCAGGCTCGCGCCAAGATTTCGAACCCGCCCCCCCTGGGCCAACGCCAGGGCTGAACGCAAGACCGATACCCCTACCCACGCAAAGCCAGGCAACACGGTTTGCAGTCTGACACCATTTCGCCCAGGGCCGCCCGGCGCCCGCCTGGCCCGCCCGGTACAATTTCCCGCGCCCTTCCCCCAACCCGCTTTTCCTGTCGTCCAAGCTCCTCGCCCATGTCCAATCTCATCGTCCACGGCGGCACGCCCCTGCGCGGCCGCGTCACTCCGTCAGCCAACAAGAACGCCGTGCTGCCCGTGCTGTGCGCCACGCTGCTGACCGACCAGCCGCTGCGGCTGCATGGCGTGCCCGACATCACCGACGTGCGCAAGATCCTGGACATCTTCCGCACGCTGGGCAGCGAGGTGCGGCTGGACGAAAGCACCCGCACGCTGGACCTGCACCACCGCGACACCGCGTTCGACGCGGCCAGGCACCGGCTGCCCGAGGAAATGCGCTCGTCCATCATGCTGGTGCCGCCGCTGCTGGCGCGCTTTGGCGTGGCGCGGCTGGAAGACAACGTCAAGGGCTGCACCCTGGGCGTGCGCGAAATCGATCCGCACGTGGATATCTTCCGTTCGTTCGGCGGCGAGGTCGAACGCGCCAGCGGTTCGCTGCTGGTGCGCAGCGCCGGTCCGCTCAAGCCCACCCATCACTGGCTGGACTACGCATCGGTCACCACCACCGAGAACTTCGTGCTGTGCGCCGCGGCGGCCGCTGGCGAATCCACCCTGACCAACGCAGCGTCCGAACCGCACGTGCAGGAATTCTGCCGCTTCATGGCCATGATGGGCGCCGACATCGACGGCATCGGTACCTCGCGCCTGACGGTGCGCGGCGGCGCGACGCTGCGCGGCGGTGAGTTCACCTTCGAAGAAGATTTCCACGAAATCACGACCTTCCTGGCGCTGGGCGCCATCACCGGCGGCGACGTGGTGGTGCGCAACAGCACGCCCGGCAATTTCCCGCTGATCGACCGCACCTTCGCCAAGTTCGGCGTGCAGATCGTGCACGAAAATGGCTGGTCGCGCGCGCTGCGCAACGGGCCCCTGAAGGTGCAGACGCCCTTCACCAGCAATGTGCTGACCAAGGTCGAAGCCGCGCCCTGGCCGTATTTTCCGGTGGACCTGCTGCCGATCTTCATCGCCCTGGGCGTGTGCGCCGAAGGCAACGCGATGTTCTGGAACAAGGTCTACGACGGCGCGCTGGGCTGGACGGGCGAGCTGTCCAAGTTCGGCGCCCATGTGTTTTCGTCCGACCCGCACCGGGTCATCACCTTTGGCGGCAACCCGCTGACGCCGGCGGTGGTCGAAAGCCCCTACATCATCCGGGTCGCGATCGCGCTGTTCATGATCGCCAGCAGCATCGACGGCCGCTCGGAAATCCGCAACGCCACGCCGATCCGCCGCGCCCACCCGCGCTTTGTCGAAAACCTGCGCAGCCTGGGCGTGCAGGTCGAATGGACCAGCGAGGAATAGGCCGGCTTTCCTATAATCGGAGGCTATCCCAGGCGGCGCCGCCGAGCGCCCCACCCCACCAGGACCCCGACATGCTTCCGATTACCCGCCAGGATATCCACGTGCCCACCCGGCAAGGCCGCCTTTTCGCGCGCCGCTGGGAACCGGCGGGCCAGGCCGCGACTGCGGCAGCGGATGGCGCTGCGGCGCCCGTCGTGCTGTTTCACGACTCGCTGGGCTGCGTGGACCTGTGGCGAGATTTTCCCGAGCACCTGGCTGCGGCCACCGGCCGCAGCGTCATCGCCTACGACCGACTGGGCTTTGGCCAGTCGGACCCCAACCCCGCCACGCTTGCCACGGGCTTCGTCGAAGCAGAGGCGCGCGAGGGCTTTCATGACCTGCGCCAGGCGCTGGCCATCGGCCGCTACATCGGCCTGGGCCACAGCGTGGGCGGCGGCATGGCGATCTGCGCCGCGGCCGCCTACCCCGACGACTGCGTGGCGCTCATCACCGAATCGGCCCAGGCGTTCGCCGAAGACCGCACGCTGGATGGCATTCGCGCGGCGCAACGCAATTTCGCCGACCCCGGCCAACTGGACCGGCTGAAGAAATACCACGGCGACAAGGCCGCCTGGGTGCTGGCCGCCTGGGTCGACACGTGGCTGTCGCCCGACTTCGCCGACTGGAATTTGAACGACACACTGCGGCACGTGCGCTGCCCCGTCCTGGCGCTGCACGGCGAGCTGGACGAATACGGCTCCGCGGCGCATCCCGAGCGCATCGCGGGCCTGACCGGTGGCAAGCAGGCGTTGCTGGAAAACTGCGGCCACGTGCCGCATCGCGAACAGGAACGCATCGTGCTGGACCTGGCCAGCCATTGGCTGCAGGCCGTGGCCCACCGGTAGGCGGCCCGGCATCGCTCGACGCCGGTGTCTTTGCGAGGCCGGCCCTGTGCCCGCACGGCGGGACACCCGTGATACTTTAGTACCGCCCTGGCAGCGGCGCCGCGACATCGTCCGCCCAGCGCCACCTGCTCTACCCCAATCGCAATACCGGCCCCTCTCTACGGAGCACTAGGAACATGAGCCACCTGGTCTTGCTGCTGCTCGGCGTCGATTACCTGCACAAGCGCGCCCGCGCACTCGCCATCGTCGGCTGGCTGGTGCTGGCGGCCGGCGTCATCATCTTCATCGACGCACTGGATGGAGCGCTGTATTTTCCCCTGTACCTGTTTGCCGTGCTGTTCGTCATCGAAGGGCTGGCGACGCTGGCCATCGCCACATCCGGCGTGGGCGGCCAGCGGGTGCTGCGCTACGCCAAGGGCGTGTTCGTGCTGGCGGCCGGCATCATGATCCTGGCCGGCCACCATCATGGCCACTTCCTGCTGTCGATGATCTTCGGCCTGCTGTTCCTGGCGGACGGGCTGCTGCAGTGCATCGCCGCCTACGTGGTGCGCTATCCGCGCTGGCGCTACGTGTTTGCGTCCGGCGTGGTCGAAGTCCTGCTGGCGATCTTCTTCTTCCAGCCCTACCCCACCCATTACGTCGGCACGGTGCCGTACTGCCTGGGCCTGTTCCTGGCGTTTTCGGGCATGAAGCTGGTGTGGCTGGCGCGCCGGGTGCGCAGCCTGGATTCCAATCCCGCGCTGGCCGAAAACCCGCGTCCCGACTTCATGCCCACCCGCGTCGATGGCCCCGCCCAGACCGTGTTCGACGGGCCGCCGCTGGCCAGCGAACGGGCCTTGACGGTGCATGTCTGGACGCCGTCGGGCTCGGCCAAGACGGCCACGCGCAACTACCCGGTGCTGGACCGCTACATCGCCGCGGTCGACATCAACGGCGTCGTGTCCACCGGCCACGCCGCGCTGGAATCGCCCGAAGGCGTGTACATCAGCCTGTACCCCGCCCAGGAAATCGACCATTCGCCGGAACAATTCGGCACGCTGCTGCGCGCCACCGCCGACAACAACGTGCCCGGCGTGTACCAGCCCGATTACGCCACCGAGTCCCGCGCCTGGTGCCCGTCGACCATGCAGGTGCGCATCCGCAACTACGACGCGGCCAAGCTGCAGGCGTTCTGGGACGTATACCGCCAGACCGAGATCTACAACCTGACGCACCGCAACTGTTCCAGCTCGGTGTCGGCGGCGCTGGAAGCGGCGCTGGATGGCGTGGTGGGCCGCCTGCACGGCCCGAAGGCGGGCTGGGGCGTGCTGCTGCGTCTGTTGCTCACGCCCGAACTCTGGGTGGCCGCGCAGATCCGCAAGCGCGCCCTGACCATGGCCTGGACCCCGGGCCTGACGCTGGACTACGCCCGCGCGCTGAGCATGCTGGCCGATCCCCGGCCGTTCGGCTGGTGGAAGATGTCGCAGGCGGCCATTCGCCAGATCGCGGCGCTGCGTGCCGGCTGGCGCCGCCAGGACCGCGAGGCAGGCGCCCGCAACGCGCAGGCGCAACCGTGATGGCGGCTGTCGCCGTGGGCCTGGTCATCATGGCCGGCGCGCTCTGGGGCGCGCTGGCGTTGTGGTTCCAGCCGTTGGCGGGCGGGCGCGGGCGCCCCCTGCTGCCCATCGTCTGGCTGGCGCTGGCGGCGGTTGCGCTGATCGGGCTGGCCACCGGCCACACGCTGCCGGCCTGGGCTTTCGGCGCGCTGCTGCTGGCGTTGCTGGCCTGGTGGCGCTGGGGGGTGCGGCCGTCCAACGACCGCGAGTGGATTCCGGAAGTCGCCCGCATCACGCACGGGTCGCTGCAAGGCGATACGCTGACCCTGCACAACGTGCGCAACTTCAACTGGCGCAGCGCCACGGATTACGACGAGCGCTGGGAAACGCGCACCTACGACCTGTCGCGCCTGGCCTCGGTGGACCTGGCCTTGTCGTACTGGGGCCGGCCGGCCGTCGCGCATGCGCTGGTGTCGTTCGGCTTCACCGATGGGCAGCAGGTGGTGTTTTCGGTCGAAATCCGCCGCAAGCTGCACGACAAGTTCTCGGAAATCGGCGGGTTCTTTCGCCGGTACGAACTGTCGGTGCTGGCGTCGGCCGAAGAAGACAGCCTGCGCGTACGCACCAATGTCCGCGGCGAAGACGGCTACCTGTATCGGGTGCACATGCCGGAAGGCGCGGCCCGCAAGCTGCTGCTGTCGTATGTGGACACGGCCAGCCAGTTGGCGCGCTGCCCCCGCTTCTACAACACGCTGACGGCCAACTGCATCACCATCATCTACCAGCTGGCCGACAAGATCGTGCCGGGCCTGCCGCTGGACTACCGGCTGCTGCTCTCGGGCTATCTGCCCGAGTACCTGTACCGGCTGGGTGCGCTGGAAGGCGCGGACAGTGCGGCGGCCTATCGACAAGCCGGCCGCTACACCGAGCGTGCCCGCGCCACCACCGACCCGGCGCGGTACTCGCGCAACATCCGGCTGGGCGTGCCCGGCATCCCCCCATGATTGCGCGGGCGATGGCGCGGCCGGCCCAGGCCCGTCAGGTCAGGTTCAAGCCCCCATCCGACAGCAGGATTTCCCCCGTCAGGTAATCGGACTGCACCAGCAACGCCACGGCCTGCGCAATGTCGTCGGGGCTGGCGGCGCGGCGCATCGGCGCACGTTCCTTCCAGAGCTGCTGGGCCGCAGTCCAGTCCTGCGTCATCGGCGTATCCACCAGGCCGGGCGCCACCGCATTGACGCGGATGGCCGGCGCCAGCGACACGGCCAGCAGCCGGGTCACGTGGTTCAGCGCGGCCTTGGCGGCGGCGTACGGAATGGACGCGCCCTTGGGCCGCACCCCGGCGTGTGAACTGACATTGACGACACACGCCGGCTTGCCGCCCGCCGCCGAGGCCAGCAGCGCCGCCTGCGCCTCGGCCACCAGGCGAAAGGGCGCCACCACGTTCACCTCGTGCATCGCGTGCCAGACCTGCGGCGTGGCGGCGGCCAGGTCGCCATGAGGAATGACGCGGCTGATGCCGGCGTTGTTGACCAGCACGTCCAACCGCCCCCAGGCGGCCACGGCCTCGCGCACCAGCCGGACCCGGTCGGCATCCACGGCCAGGTCCGCCTGCACGTAGATAGCCGAACCGAGTTCGGCGGCCAACGCGTGGCCGGCATCGGCCGAACGGCGCGAATGCAAGACGATGGAATAGCCCTCGCGCGACAAGCGCCGGGCGATGGCGGCGCCGATGCCGGACGTGGATCCGGTGACCAGCGCGACGGGAGAGGAATGCGGCATGAGCGTCCGTTATGAAAAAGCGTGGCCCGCGCCAGGCGGACAGCAGCGAATGAAGGCCAGAAGGCGTTCCGTGATGGCCGCCGGATGATCCATGCTGGGCAGATGCGCGGCGTCGACCGATTCGTACGCCTCGCCCTGGGGCAGCATCTGCGCGACGCTGCGTGCGCGTTCCTGGATGTGGGGAAAATCCAGATTGCCCCACATTACCAGCGCGGGCGCCGTGAATTCCTGCAGGCGCGAGTACGCCGCCACGTTGTCCTGGCTGGCACCCGCGGGCGCTGCGCGCAGCGCCCGCCCATGCATGTCCAGGAATTGCTCGCGCACCGATCCGGTGACACGGCCTTCGGCGGCCAGGGGGCCGTCCAGGAACAAGCGCGCTTTCAGGCGGTTCACCTGATCGATATCGCGCGCGGCCTCGGCCGCCTTCAACGGCGCCATCAGCGCTTGCAGCGCGGGCGGCGGCGCCGCTTCGGGCGCGCCGGCTACGGTCGGCGATATCAGCACCAGGCCGCGCACCGAGGCGGGATGCAGCAGCGCCGCGTCCAGGGCGATGCGTGCGCCCTGCGAGCACCCCACCAGGATCACCGGCTTGTCCCCGGCGGCTGCATCGATGACGGCCATCAGGTCAGCCACGGCCGAATGTTCCTCGGCCTGTCCGCGTGTGTCGCCGAAACCGCGACGATCGTAGGCGATGGCCTGGCAGCTTGCCGCGATGCCTGCCATCTGGGGCCGCCACATGCGGCGATCGCAGATGGACGCATGCAGAAACACGACGGGATCACCACGACCAACGGTTTCGCCAGCCAGCACGGCATGGCCGTTGGCGACGTCAAAACGAGAATGCATGGCCTAACCTCGCAGGCGCCGGAATGAGCGGCAATCTTACCCCCGGCCGGATGACGCCAGGCTGTCCAGATAGGCACACAGCATGTCGCCCAGCGCCCCGGCATACGCGTCGATTTCCTGGGCGGTGCGCGGGCTTTCCGAGAATTGCTTGCCGACCGAGCTGAACGTGGTGGTGATCAGGTCGCCGGCCAGCGCGCGGGTGGCCTCGGGTGTGTGCGGCAGCGCTTCGCGCAGAAAGGCCTGGACGATGCGGGCGCCCTCTTCCTTGGTGGCCTTGGCCTCGGGCGCATCGCGGTACAGCGGCGCGGCGTCGTTGAGCGCCACGCGCATCACGGCCTCTTCGCATTCGGAATGCAGGAACGTGCGCACCAGCGTGCGCAGGCGCTCGGGCGGCGGCAGGCTGGCGTCTTCCAGAATGCCGCGCAGCAGGCCTGACGTCTGCGCCCATTCTTCCATCTGCAAGCGGTACAGGATGGCGGCCTTGTTGGGAAAGTACTGGTAGAGCGAGCCGATGCTGACGCCGGCCTTTTCCGCGACGCGGGCGGTGGTGAAGCGCTGTGCGCCTTCCTTGGCCAGAACCTGAGCCCCGGCTTGCAGGATGGCGGCGACCAGCTCCGCCGAACGGGCCTGCTGAGGCTGTTTTCGCTCTGAAAGCCGGGCGCTGCGGCGTGTGGTCATGGGGTGCCCCGAAATGCGAATAGAGAAATGCGACGAATTCGTCGTATTCTAAACCCGTACCGGTGGCGCTTGCACGGACCGTGCTGAAAGCCCTTTGACGCTGCCGCACTCGCTCACCTGACAACGGATACCCGCATGACCAATACCCTGACTGCTTCCCCCGTGGCCCCGCTGCTGGACCTGCTGTTCACGCAGGCCGATGCGTCGTGGTCCACCGCCGACCCGGCCCTGGCCACGATGTCCGACGCCGAGCGGGCGCGGCTGATGCGCAGCAAGACCGACTACCGCGATTTCTACGGCCGCATGAAGGACCTGCCGCTGGCCGTCTCGCCCGAAACCGGCACGCTGCTCTACATGCTGGCGCGCAGCGGCAACGCGCGTCAGATCGTGGAATTCGGCACCTCGTTCGGCATCTCCACGCTGCACCTGGCGGCGGCGCTGCGCGACAACGGCGGTGGCCGCCTGATCACCAGCGAGTTCGAGCCGTCCAAGGTGGTGCGCGCCCGTGAAAACCTGATCGCGGGCGGCCTGTCCGACCTGGTGGAATTCCGCCAGGGCGACGCGCTGCAGACGCTGGCCAGCGATCTGCCGGACACGATCGACCTGGTGCTGCTGGACGGCGCCAAGGCCCTGTATTCCGACATCCTGGCGCTGCTGGAAAGCCGCCTGCGCCCGGGCGCCATGATCGTGGCCGACAATGCGGATCACTGCCCCGAATACCTGGCCCGCGTGCGGTCGCCGGAATCGGGCTACCTGTCCACCCCGTTCAGCGGCGACGTCGAAGTGTCGATGCGGCTGGGCTGACGCGCCGCGCGGGTCGGCTCCGAGCGTCCCAGGCATACGAACACGATCAGCGCGGTCAGCACGGTCACCGCCGACAGCCCCCACAGCAGGCTCGCGAAAGCCTGGCCCGATGCCAGCACCAACACGGCGCGCTCCGCCGTGGGCAATAGCTGCGCGGCCGCGCCGAAATCGCCCGCCACCAGCCGCTGGGCGGCCTCGGCGGCGTGCGTGGCCCCACCGGGAACCGACGCCGCGATGTGACGCGCCGTCAGCCCCGCCAGCACGCCGCTGACGATGGCCAGGGCCACACCCTCGCCCGCCACTCGCGTGGTGCTGAAAATGCCCGTCGCCATGCCCGCGCGTTCCTTGGGCACGACACTGACCGCCAGGCCGTCCATCAACCCCCAGGGCAGGCTGATGCCCACGCCGATCATCAGCATCGGGCCGATGAAGGCCTGGGGTTCACCGGCCGTCATCGCCACGGCCAGCCATGCCAGGCCGCCCGCGGACACCAGCAGGCCGGCGCCGCAGATGACGGCGGGTGCCATCCAGCGCGTCATCAGGCCGGCCGCCACGGGCAGTACCAGCAACGGCGCCGACAGCGCGATCATCAGGCGGCCCGCGGCGATTTCGCCCAGGCCGTCCACCGCGATGAAACGCACCGGCAGCAGGATCAGCAACACCACGAAGGCATAGGCCGGCGCGGCCGCCAGCCACTGCACGCCGACAAAGCGCGGGTAGCGAAACAGCGTCAGGTCCAGCATCGGCCGCGCCGTGCGCAGTTCGATCCGCGTGAAAGCCACGAACAGCAGCAACGCGCCCGCCAGCATCGAAAGCGTCAGCGGATCGCCCCAACCTTCTTGGGGCACCCGCATGATGCCCCACGTCAACAGCGCCAGCGCCGCGGTGAAGGCGGCTGCGCCGGGCCAGTCCAGCCGGCCCGCATCCGGGTCGCGCGATTCGCGCAGGCTGCGCGCACCCAGCACGAGTGCCACCACCGCCAGGCCGGTCACCAGCAAGAAGATGCTGCGCCAGCCGTAGTGTTCGATCAGCCAGGCCGACGAAATCGGCCCGAACGACAGGCCCGCGCCGAAGCTCGCCCCCAGCAGGCTGAACGCCCGCATGCGCGGCAGGCCATCGAATTCCTGCGCCAGGGCGGCAGCCCCGCCCGAGAAGATCGCCGCGCCGCCCAGGCCTTGCGCGGCGCGCAGCCAATCGAAGCTGACGATGCCGGGCGCGTAGACCAGGCCGATCGAGGCCGCGATGAACAAGGCCGTGCCAGCCAGGAACACCCGGCGGCGGCCATAGCGGTCGGCCAGGGCGCCAGCCACCAGCAATGCGCTACCGAACGCCAGCATGAAGGCATTGGTGACCCAGTTCAGCGCCACCGGTTCGCCGCCCAGCGCCCGGGCGATCGACGGCAGCGCGACGGCCGGCCCGGTAAAGCTGAGCGGCATGGCCGCGCAAGCCAGGCATACGGCGATCAGGATCAAAGTCTTGCGGGCCGCGGCAAGCGGCGCAACAGCGGATGGGGACATGAAGAAACCAGAGGTAGACGCAACGGCATTGAAGATACTTGCGCACGACTTCCGGATAAATAGGGTAAAAATCCACACACAAGAGAATTAATTTCCGCAATGGAGCCCCCATGGACCGCTTGAGCGGCTTGATGCCGTTTGTCCGCAGCGCCGAGCTGGGTGGTTTTGCCGCCGCCGCCCGCGACCTGGACCTGTCGCCGTCCGCCGTCGGCAAGGCCGTGGCCAAGCTGGAAAAGGACCTGCACGTGCGCCTGTTCCAGCGCAGCACCCGCCGCATGCAGCTCACCGACGAAGGCCGACTGTTCTACGAGCGCTGCAAGCGCATCCTGGAAGACCTGGACGATGCCCACGCCATGCTGTCGCAGACCCTGGAGGTGCCGCGTGGGCGGCTGCACGTGAGCGCGCCGCTGGTCAGCTATCACTTTCTCTTGCCCGTGCTGCCGGCCTTTGCGGCGCGCTATCCGGGCATCGAGCTGGACATGGATTTCAACGACCGCATCGTCGACCTGATCGGCGAGCGCGTCGACGTGGCGATCCGCAGCGGCGACCTGCCCGACTCGCGCCTGGCGGCGCGGCCGCTGGGCAAGTACCGGTTGCAGCTATGCGCGGCGCCGGCCTACCTGGCGCGGCATGGCGTGCCTGCACGGCCACGCGACCTGGAGCGGCATCGCGCCGTGCGCTTTCGCTACCCCAACGCGGGCACGCTGCAGGAATGGCCGCTGACGTTGTCCGCAGGCGAAGCGCCGCCGCGCATCGCCACGGCGTTCACCTGCAACAACATGGAAGCGCTGCTGGGCGCCACCGTCAGCGGCTTCGGCATCGGCTGCATGCCGGACTTTCTGGTGCACGATGCGGTGGCAAGCGGACGCTTGCAGGTCGTGCTGGCCGACCACGTGCAAGGCGAAGGCCGCTTCCAGGCGCTATGGCCGTCCAACCGCAACCTGTCGCCCAAGGTGCGGGTGTTCGTGGATTTCATCAGCGAGCGGCTATTCACGGACGCCCCCTGATTGCCCCGGCCACACGGGCTGCGCGCCCGCCCGTGCCCGGCCTTGAAACGTCCTACGAACGGGCGGCCCCGGACGCCCGCCCCAGGAAATCCAGCACGGCCAGGTAAGACCCCTCGTTGCCCGCCGCATTGGCGGCCGGCGTGCCGCCCGCATCCAGCAGCAGGCCGGACATGGC
This sequence comes from Achromobacter sp. 1014246743, assembly GCF_059760725.1. Classification (NCBI taxonomy): domain Bacteria; kingdom Pseudomonadati; phylum Pseudomonadota; class Betaproteobacteria; order Burkholderiales; family Alcaligenaceae; genus Achromobacter; species Achromobacter sp. 1014246743. The sequence continues at coordinate 11,622 of NZ_JCBANA010000085.1, read as the reverse complement.
GTGCGGCTTGCTGATCAGCGTGGCGGGCAGATAGGGATAGTGCACGTGGTGCCCCGCCCCCATGCAGACATGGTGGAACGTGGGCAGGCCGTGCGCCTGGCGCTGGCGCATCACGATCTCGGAGTACGCCGTGCTCGGCCAGAAGCCGTCGTCGGACGCGCTGACCAGCATGACCGGGCCGGGATAGTTCTCGACCGGGATGCGGGCCCGCTCGAACGCCGCCGCGTCGCGGCTGGCGCTGAGAAAGGCGTGGGTCTGCCGGTAGGGCGGATCGGACGCGTAGGCCGCGTCCCAATCGGCGCTGGCGTTGTCCTGCCACAGATGCGGCAAGGGTTCGCCGCCCTTGAGCCAGACCTGGGCATTGCGCCCGGTGCCCGGCTCGCCCGCGCTGACCACGCCGTGCGTGACCGGCGACGGTACGTAGGCCACCACCGCGCTGACCCGCTCGGGATAATGCGCGGCCACCAGCAGCGAGGTCTCGCCGCCCCGGCTGATGCCCGACAGCGCCACGAAGCCATCGCGCGGCTGCAGCGTGTCGCGCGCCCAGCGCAGCGTGTGCTCGAAGTATTCCAGCGGCATGTCGTTCAGGTACTTGGGCCGGCCTTCGTAATTGAAGATGCCCAGCGCCAGGCACTGGTAGCCGCGGGCGGCGAACAGCGCGGCGCGCGGCGCATTGACGCCGCCGGACGAGCCGTTCATGTAGATCACCAGCGGATGCGGGCCGGGGCCGGCGGGCGTGTAGAGTTCGCCGGATACGGTCATGCCGCCCACCTGTTCGCGCACCGATCGGTGCGTCACGCCGTCGTCCACGAAATCCTGCACCAGTTGCGCACTGGCGCTGCGCTGCCCGTCCGTGGCATGCAGTTCGATGGTCAGCGGCTCGGTGCGATCGGGCGGAAACACCACGCGATCCATCTCGGTGCACACCATCGACCAGACGATGCCCATCGCCGACGGCTCGGCATAGCTGCCGGACACCGGGCAGTCACGCGCCAGGTCCAGGCTGCCGTCGTGGCCGGCCAGGAACACGGCCTGTGACTGCCACGGCGCGCCGCACATGCGCATGCGCGCCGTGACGGTCACGAAGGCATAGGGCGCGAAACCGTCGAGGCGGATCTCGCGGGCAACGTCGATCAGCGCGAATTCCGGGCTGACGGTGATGCGGGGCTGCTCGGTCATGGCGGTTCTCAACCTTTCAGGTCGGTCTTGGGCACGTTGTTGGCGCGGATCACCCCGGCCCACAACGCGGATTCTTCGGCAATGACGCGGTCCAGGTCGGCCGACGAGGTGAATTCCACCGTCACGCCCTGCGCGGCGAACTGCTGCACCAGGCCGGGGTCGCGCGTGCCTTCACGCACGGCGTTTTCCAGCGTGCGGACCACGCTGCCCGGCATCGCGGCCGGGCCCGAGATCATCATGCGGGTATAGAGTTCCATGCCGTCCACGCCCGCCTCTTTCATGGTGGGCACGTCGGGCAGGCTGGACAGCCGCTTGTCCGCCGTCACCGCCAGCACCTGCAGCTTGCCGGACTGGATATTGGGCAGCGCCGAGGTCGGGAAATCGAAGGTGCACTGCACCGTGCCCGCCATCAGGTCCAGCAGCGCCGGGCCGCTACCCTTGTAGGGCACGTCCTGGAACTGCGTGCCGGTCTTGGACTGGAAGTGCAGCAGCGCCAGGTGGTTGATGACGCCGCGACCGGCGTGGGCGCAGGTCAGGTCGCCCGGCTTTTTCTTGGCCAGCGCGATGAATTCCTGCACGTTCTTCACGCCCAGCGCCGGATGCACGATCAGCAGCATGGGCGACTTGCCCATCGACCCCAATTGCTTGAAGTCGGACACCTGGTACGGCAGGTTGTTGTACAGCAAGGGATTCAGGATCATGCCATTGGTGCCGGCAAATCCCAGCGTGTAGCCATCGGGTTCGGCCCGCGCCACCGCCACGGTGGCGATGATGGCCTGGCCGCCCGGGCGGTTTTCCACCACCACGTTGCCCTTCAGTATCTTGCTCATGCGCTCGGCCAGCGCACGCGCGGCAATATCGGTCAGGCCCCCCGGCGCGAAGCCGACCAGCAGCCGCACGGGGCGGGTGGGAAAGTCAGCCTGTGCCCGGGCGGGGCGAGGCATCAACGGCAGCGCGGCAAGCGCGCCCAGGGCGTGGCGGCGGGTGAACGGCATAAGGCTCTCCGGACAGGCGTGCACGGCAGGCGCGCGGCAACCGGCCGTGGCAAGCCCTGCGATCAACGATAAGGGGGAAAGGAGGCACAGGCCGCCCGCCAAACGGCGGGGGTCTCGATGACGGTATCTTGTATGCAATATGGCGCCGGGGCTATCTAGGGATATCCCGGTACACATCACGCCTTGGTCATCAAGCGTTTCCAGCCGTCCAGCCCCAGGCGGTTCATCGTCTCGATGTTCTTTTCGTAGATCTCGGCGGCATCCGGGAAGGATTCCACCGCGCGGTCGATGCTGTCTTCGCGCAGCAGGTGCAGGATCGGGTACGGCGAACGGTTGGTGTAGTTCTCGATGTCGTCCGGCTGCGTATCGGCAAACTGGAACTGCGGATGGAAGGTGGCAACCTGCAATTCACCCACCAGGCGCATGCGCTTGAGCAGGCGGTCGGACAGCTCTTCGAAGTCGTTGAAATCCAGGAAGTCGTCCAGCGCGTCCGGAATGATCAGCAGCGTCGTGTCGATCTTTTCCGGATCGGTCTCTGCCAACAGGGCCAGTTCGTCCTGCAGGTCGGTCAACACGCCTTCGGCGTCGGTCGCGTCGCTGACGGCAAAGCGGATCTGGTCCTTGACCTGAACCGCCTTGGCGAACGGACAGAGGTTCAGGCCGATCACGGCCTGGGTCAGCCAGTGGCGGGTTTCTGCGACCACGTTGGCGTAGGCGTCGGAGGTGGAAATCATGACGGTAAGTCCTAGAAAAAAGGGAGTATAGGCGACCGGTCAGCGGGGCCGACACGCCTGGTGTAGAGTGACGGAACCCCAATCGCGGAGGTCTTGATGTCTGTAGCGCGCACGTATTTCCTGAACCGCATGCACGACGATGAACTGGTCTCGGTGCTGGGCCAGCGACAGAGTTTCTTTCTCGAGAACATCGACACGCTGAACGACGCCACCCAACGCATCCAGTCGTTGCTGGCGCGCGACGGCCTGTCCAGCACAGTCGAACTCACCCCGATCAACCGCCCGGCCTCGTTCACCGAAACGGTACTGCCCATGATTCCGGTCATCGGTTGGCTCTGGGTCATGGCACGGGGTTCAGCCCTGTTGGCCCGGCCGCGCAGCGATGTCACGTTGCGCGCCACCTCGAACACATCGCTCAGTGTGGTGTTTTCTCGCTCGGCCACACGGGCAGCGGCTTAGCGCCTCAGGCTGCGCCATCAGTGCAGCTGCCAATGAAAACGCGGACCCATGTACGGGTCCGCGTTGCGTTTACCGCCCCGCCCTTTACGCAGTCGGCATGGCCGCCATGGTCTGGGCGACCGCGGCCGTGAGCTTCTTGCCATAGGGCACGTGCAGGAATTCGTTCGGGCCGTGGGCGTTGGACTTCGGGCCCAGCACGCCGCACACCATGAACTGCGCCTTGGGGAAGCCCTTCTGCAGGATGCTCATCAGCGGGATCGTGCCGCCCTGGCCGATGTAGCCGCAGGGCGAACCGTAGTACTGCTGCGAGGCGGCATCCAGCGCGCTGGTCAGCCACGGCACGGACGCGGGCGCGTTCCAGCCGGTGGCGGCGCCTTCGTTGGCCTTGAAGATCACCTTGGCGTTGTAGGGCGCGTCGGCTTCGAGCAGTTCCTTGATTTCCTGCGAGGCGGCCACCGCGTCGACCAGCGGCGGCAGGCGCAGCGACAGCTTGAACGCAGTGCGCGGGCGCAGCACGTTGCCGGCGCTGGACAGCGGCGGCAGGCCTTCGGCGCCGGTCACCGACAGCGTCGGACGCCAGGTGCGATTCAGCAGGGCCTGTTCGGGTTCGGTGGTCATGGGCAGCACGAAACCGCCTTCGGCGCCGCAGCTCCAGGGGAAACGGCGCCACACTTCGTCGCCCAGGATGCGGGCGGTGGCGGCGACCTGTTCAATGCGCTCGGCCGGGATTTCACAATGCAGGCTTTGCGGCAGCAGGCGGCCGGTGGCGCTGTCTTCCAGGCGGTCCAGCAGATGGCGCAGGATGCGGAACGACGACGGCACCACGCCGCTGGAATCGCCCGAGTGCACGCCTTCGTCCAGCACCTGCACTTCCAGCGTGCCCGACACCATGCCGCGCAGCGACGTGGTCATCCACAACTGGTCGTAGTTGCCGGCGCCCGAGTCCAGGCACACCACCAGCGCCACGTTGCCCAGGCGATCGCGCAGCGCGTCCACATAGGGCAGCAGGTCGTAGCTGCCGGATTCTTCACAGGTTTCGACGATGCCGACGCAGCGCGGGCGCGGAATGCCCTGCTTGTCCAGCGCCATGATGGCGGTCAGCGAGGCGTACACGGCGTAGCCGTCGTCGGCGCCGCCGCGGCCATACAGCTTGCCGTCTTCGTATTTGGGGGTCCAGGGACCCAGGCCGGCGCGCCAGCCCGAGAATTCCGGCTGCTTGTCCAGGTGGCCGTACAGCAGCACCGTGTCGCCGTTGTCGCTGCGGGTGGCCGGCGCGTCAAAGAAGATGACGGGCGTGCGGCCCGGCAGGCGCACCACTTCCAGTGTCAGGCCCGAGACCTTCTGGGCTTCTACCCACTGCGCCGCGTCGCGCACCACGCGCTCGATGAACGCGTTCTTTTCCCAGTCGGCGTCGAACGCCGGGCTCTTGGCCGGAATGGCGATGTAGTCGGTCAGCGCGGGAATGATCTCGTTGTCCCACTTGTCGTCCACAAAAGCCTGCAGAGCCTTCGGATCGAGGGTAGGAGGAAGGGCGTCGTCGGGGATACGTGCGTTCATGGCGCGGAATCCTGTGGTGGGATGTCAGGAGGGAATCGGACTATTTTAGCGCGCCGCGTAGGCCTCGATCCGGCCCCACACCTGGCGCGCCAGCGGTTTGGCGTTGTCCACCGACTGGTACAGCCGGATCTCCATATGGATATCGTTGCGCGCGCTGTCGGCGCGCACGAGGTTGCCTGCGCGCAGGTCGGCCTCGACCAGCGTGTGCGGCAGCCAGGCCAGGCCGAACCCCTGGCGGGCCATGGCGTGCAGGGCATCGGCCAGATCCGATTCATACATCGTCTGCAACTGCGCGGTGACGCACAGCCCCCGCAGCCGGTCGTGCAGGATGCGGCCCAGCGACATGCTGTCGGCGTAGGCCAGGAACGGCACGGCCGGGTCGCAGGCCAGCTTGGGCACGGCATGGCGCGGGTGCCTGCTGCCCGCCGCCAGCGGCGCGCTCACCGCCACCAGCTTGTCGGCGCCCACCCGGCGGCAGCGGTAATTGGGGTTGTCGATCTGGGCATAGAGCGGTTCGTGCGCATGGCACAGCAGGAAATCGACCTCGCCCTCGGCCAGCATGTCCACGCCGTAGTTCAGCGTGGTGGTGATGACCTTCAGCTGGAACGGCGGCAGGCCTTGCTGGACGCTGGCCATCAACCCGGGCAGCACCGAATGCGCCAGCGTCTTGCCCGAGGCGATCGAGAGCTTGCGGCTGCGCGCCAGTTCCGGCTTTTGCAGGCTCAGCCGGGTTTCACGCAGGATGTCCAGCACGTCGATGGCCGCCGCCAGCATGCTGCGGCCGGCCGGGTTCAGGGTGGACACCTGGTGGCCGCGTTCCACCAGCGGCACGCCGGCCCAATCTTCCAGCGCCTTGATGCGACGCCCGAACGCCGGGTGCGTGACGTTGCGGGCCTCGGCCGCCTGGTACAGGTTGCGCGACTTGGACAGCGCCACGAAGTCTTCCAGCCACTTGATGTCCATCTTGTCTCCGACTGCTTGTCATGGCGCTGTGCCGATCCGGCACAGCGCCTGCACATTTTGCACAAAGCCGGCTTTAGTTACAACTAGTATTACGGCGTCCTTCCGGAGATGCCGATGCCCGACGCCCCCATTCTGCTGAAAACCCTGCGCAGCCACTTCCTGGGCGGGCGCGACGTCGTGGCGAGCGGACTGCCGGTCGTGGAAAAGAAAGTCGTGGGCAATGCCTCGGCGCGGGCCCTGGACATGAACGGCAGCTACAGCGCCGGCCAGCTCTACGTGCAGGAATATCGGCTGGCGCAGCCACGCCACCCCTGCCCCGTGCTGCTGTGGCACGGCGGCGGCATGACCGGCGCCCAATGGGAAAGCACGCCCGACGGCCGCCAGGGCTGGCTATGGCGCCTGCTGCAATCGGGCTACGACGTGTTCGTGGCCGATGCGCCCGAACGCGGCCGTGCGTCGTGGGCCATGACGCCACAGGTCTACGAGACCGCACCGATCTTCCGGTCCAAGGAAGAAGCCTGGCAGCTGTTCCGCATCGGCCCGGCCGGCGGCTACGCGCCGGCCGGCCAGCCGCGCCGCGCCCATCCCGGGCAGCAGTTTCCCGAAGACGCCTTCGATACCTTCGCCAAGCAGTTCGTGCCGCGCTGGCTGAACCATGACGCGATGGCGCTGGACGCCTATCGCCTGCTGCTGGACCTGGCCGGCCCCTGCATCGTCATCGGCCACAGCCAGGGCGGCGGCTACGCCACGCAACTGGCGCGCGAATGCCCCGGCCCGATCCGCGCGGTGGTGGCGGTGGAACCCACCGGCACGCCCGCCACGGTCGACGGCCCCCTGCCCCCGCAACTGCTGGTCTGGGGCGACCACTTCGCCGCCCACGACACCTGGCAGCGCTACCGCGCCCAGACGGACGCCTACTGGCACGCGCTGCACCGCGCGGGCAAGCGGGCCGACGTGCTCGACCTGCCCGCCGCCGGCATCGCCGGCAATTCGCATTTCTGCATGCTGGACCGCAACAGCGACCGCATCGCCGAACTGATCGTCGACTGGCTCAACGGCCTCGACTAACCTTCGCCTGGAGACACCCCATGACATTGACGAAAACCACCCTGGCCGTGGCGCTCTTGACCGGCGCTTCGCTGCTGCCCGGCGCGGTCTCGGCCCAGCAGGCCGACTATCCCAACAAGCCCGTGCGCCTGATCGTGCCGTTCGCCCCCGGCGGCACCGCCGACATCATCGGCCGCGTGTTCGCCGCGCAGCTGGGCACCGAACTGGGCGCCACCGTGGTGGTCGAGAACAAGGCCGGCGCAGGCGGCTCGATCGGCACGCGCTTCGTGGCCGATGCCGCGCCCGATGGCTACATCCTGCTGCTGGCCTCGTCCAGCACCCACGGCACCAACCCCGCCGTGTACAAGAACCTGACCTACGACGCGGTAGAGGACTTCACCGCCATCACGCAGCTGGTCACCGTGCCGGGCGTGCTGAGCGTGACCAAGGACTTTCCGGCCGCCGACCTGAACGCGCTGATCGCCACCGCCAAGGCCAACCCGGACAAGTACACCTACGCCTCGTCCGGCGCGGGCGGCCTGGGCAACCTGGCCATGGAACTGATGAAGTCGATGACGGGCGCCAAGCTCATGCACATCGCCTACCGCGGCGCGGGCCCGGCGTTCACCGACGTGATCAGCGGCCAGGTCTCGATGATCTGGGAGCCCGTGCCGGCCTCGCTGCCGTACATCAAGGGCGGGCAGATTCGCCCCATCGCCATCGCCGCCGAGACGCGTTCGCCGGAACTGCCCGACACGCCGACCTTCAAGGAAGCCGGCCTGCCGCGCTATGAAGCCAATGCCTGGAACGGCCTGTTGGCGCCCAAGGGCCTGCCCGCCGACGTGACGCAGAAGCTGCACGACGCGTCGGTCAAGGCGCTGAACAATCCCGAGGTCAAGGCCAAGATGGCCAGCCTGGGCGGCACGGTGGTGGCCGGCACGTCGGAGGCGTTCAAGAACGTGATCGCCAGCGACGTGAAGAAGTGGAAGAACGTGGCGGCCGACGCCAAGATCCAGCTGGATCAATAAGCGGCGCCCACGGCGGCGGCCGCGCTCATCCGAGTGCGGTGGCCGCCGGCAGCAAGCCGGGAAACGTCACGACCAGCCCCACGCCACGGCCGTTCAGCCCCGGCGCGAACGCCACGGTGGCGCCGTGCCGCGCGGCAATCTGCGCCACCAGCGACAAGCCGATGCCGCTGCCGCCCGCCCCGGCGCCCACGCCCGCGCCGCGGTAGAAACGATCAAACACCCGCACGCGTTCGGGCGGCGCGATGCCCGGGCCATCGTCGGCCACGCGCAGCCAGGCCCCGCCGTCTTGCGCCGGTCCGCAAGCGACCGCGATCTGGCCATCATCCGGCGTATAGCGCAAGGCATTGTCGAACAGGTTGCGCACCAGCACGCCCAGGGTGTCCATGCGCCCGCGCACCTCGCAGGCCTGCACGTCCAGCTGGATGCGCTGGCGCTTGCGCGCCGCGGCCGCTTCGCCATCACGCACCAGCAGCACCACCAATTGATCCAGCGCCACGGTTTCCGGGTCGGAGCCCTTTTCGCTGACGGCGTCCATGCGGGCCTGGTCCAGCAGCTGCTCGGCCAGGCGCGCGGTGCGCTGCGCGACCGCGCGCAGCTTGACGCCGACTTCGGCCGCCGGCGTACCCGCAATGCCCTGCAACAGCAGTTCGGTCTGGGCGCTGAGCGCGGCCAGAGGCGTACGCAGTTCATGCGCGGCGTCAGCCAGAAAGCGCCGCTCATGGTCCATGGCGGCTTGCAGACGCAACAACAATGTATTGATGGATTGCACGTAGGGATGCAGCTCGCCGGGCAAATTGTCCAGCGGCAACGGAGCCAGATCGAACGGCGCGCGTTGCTGGATCGCCTCGCCGGCCTGGTCCACCCGGCGAAAGGCCTGGCGCACCACGATCCAGATTGCCGCGGCCAACAACAGGAACAACGCCGATACGATCAGCAGGCCTCGCTTGAAGGCGGCCACGGCCTCGGCCCGCAACACGCTGTCAGCGCGCGCCATTTGCACCTGTACCTGGCCGAAAGCATCGCTGAGCGTATACACGCGCAGGCCCTCCCCCTCTCCTTGGCCGTCGCTGAAACCGTCCTCGAAGCCCGGATTCAGGGGCTGGGCCGGCGCCTCCGGGGATCGCAGCACCAGGCGGCGCTCTTGCAGGGACCAGATCTGAACCAGGCTGCGATCTCCCCGGTACAGGCTGGAGGGAGGCAGTTCGAAGCGTTCATCGGTCATTTCGGCCAGGAGATTGCGCCGCAGCGACAGGATGGTCTGGTTGGCGCTGTCCATCAAGGCCTGGTCACGTATGCCGGTGCGCGCCTCGTTCATGGCGTGCTGCTGGCAAAAGAACACGGCCGCCCACGTCAGCAGCAGCGTCAGCAACAAGGTGATAGTCAGACGTCGACGCAGGGTTTTCATGGCGCGTCCGCCGTGGCAATGCGGTAGCCCAGGCCGTGCACGGTCGCCACCAGGTCGTCGCCCAGCTTGCGCCGCAGTTGATGGATATACACCGCCACGGTATTGCTTTCGATGGTGCCGCTGCCGCCGTACACCGCGGATTCCAGCTGTTCGCGGCTGACGGTCTGGCCGGCCCGTTCCATCAGCGCCAAGAGCGTGCGGTACTCGCTGGCGCTCAGCACCACTTCGGCGCCCGCCTTGGTGACCACGCGCCGGGCCGGGTCCAGCAGCACATCGCGGCAACGCAGGACGGACACCACCGAATTGCGGCTGCGCCGCACCACGGCGCGCAACCGCGCCAGCAGCTCATCGAGCTGGAACGGCTTGACGATGTAGTCGTCCGCCCCGGCATCCAGGCCCTGCACCCGTTCGGTCAGGCGGTCGCGCGCGGTGATGATCAGCACCGGCGTGGCGTCGTAGCGCGACCGCAGGTGTTTCAGCACCGCCAGGCCGCTGCCCCCGGGCAAGCCCAGGTCCAGCAGCACCGCGCCGTAGCCATGTTCGACCAACGCCAGGCGCGCGGCCGGCACGTCGCGGACCCAATCGACCTGCATACCCGACCCCGCCAGGCTGGTGCGCAAGGCATCCCCCAGCATGGCGTCGTCTTCCACCAGCAAGACTTGCACGAACACTCCCTGACTATCCATGGTGCGGCATTGTGCCGTCCCGGATTTAAAGAATTTTTAAAAGCGCGCTTCGACAATGAGCGCCTTGTCGCGCCGCGGCCGTGCCGTGCGCAACGCTCACCAGAAAGGAAGACCCCCGCAATGAAGCTGGCAATGTTAGCAAGAGGCGCCGCCACCGCCGCCGTCCTGGCCTGCGCCGCAGGCCAGGCCCAGGCCGATCAACCCGGCACCAATTTCATCGGCCTGGGCGTTGGATACGTCCCGGTTTATGAAGGCTCGCGCGACTACCGCGCCCTGCCCGTCCCGCTGATCAACTACCGTGCGGGCAACTTCTTCATCTCGCCGCGCGCCGGCCTGCCCGCCATGGGCCTGCAGACCGACCTGGCGCCCGACTGGAAAGCCGGCGTCTTCCTGGGCATGGCGCTGGGCCGCGATGCCAGCGACGCCGACCGCACCAAAGGGCTGGACGACATCGACTTTCACGCCACCTACGGCGGCTTCGTCGAATGGACGCCCGGCCCCTGGTCGCTCGGCGCGGCCTACCGGCAGGCCGCGCGCAGCGGCTACGGCGGCACGCTGGAACTGCGCGCCACCTATAACGCCTGGCAAGAAGGCGCCCACCGCGTCAACGTCGGCGCCAGCACGCAATGGGCCAGCCACGATGCCATGCAGACCTGGTTCGGCGTGACCTCCAGCCAGGCCGCGCGCAGCCGCGAAGGCCTGTCGACCTACTCGCCATCGTCGGGCTTCAAGTCGGCAGCCGTGTTCGCCAACTGGTCGTACCGCATCAACCCCAGCTGGAGCACCATCACCACCGTCGGCGTGAACACCCTGCTGGGCGACGCGCGCGACAGTCCGCTCACCGAGCGCCGCGCCAATGTATTCGGCAGCGTCGGCGTGGTCTACGCATTCTGATCGGCGGCGATCGCACCGGATATGGGGATGAGGGATTTGACCCAGGCGGGCGCGCTGCGCCTGATCCTGCCGGACGCCCGCGTGCACGACGCGCTGGCGCCGGCGCTTGCGGCCTTCGCCGAGCGGCATCCAGACGTGCGGGTCCAGTTGGGCCCGAGCGGCGCCGAAACTGACGCGGTGCGCGAGCGCTGCGATCTTTCCATCGGGTTGGAGCCGCCCGCGGATCCCGCCCGGGTGGCCCGTCGCCTGGGCGCCCTGCGTGCCCGCCTGTACGCCGCGCCCGCCTACCTGGCGCGGCAGCCGCCGCTCGAACATCCCATCGAACTGGCGATGCACGACTGCATCGGCCTGCATGTCGGTCCGCAGCGCGGGCACGATAGCCGGCCGGCTCGCTGGCGGCTGTGGTCGGGGTCGGAACGGGTAGTGGTCACGGTGCGTGAACGCTATGGCGTCGATGCGCCGGCCATGGCGATGCAGCTCGCCGCGCGTGGCGTCGGCATTGCCGCGTTGCATGCCACCGGCACGGCGGCCCCGCTTGCCGCCGGGCTGGTGCCGGTGCTGCCGGGCTGGGAAATGGAGCCGGTCACGCTCTATGCGCTGAGCGGCCCCCGGCGCCTGCCAGCGCGCGCCCGCGCGCTGGTCGACTGGCTGGCGCGGGCGCTGGCCTGACAATCC
>NZ_JCBANA010000084.1:0-26294 GCF_059760725.1 Achromobacter sp. 1014246743 | reverse complement strand
CTCTCAGCCGGATTCCAGGCAGGATCAAGTAGCATGAACGTTTTGCCACCCTCCCGTACGACAACATGACCACCAAGCATCGCATCATCCAGGTCGGCTCGCTGGCCGGCTCGCCCTCCGCGAACCAGCGCCTTGCGCAGCGCTACGACGTCATCGAACTGTGGAAACAGCCGGACCGCAAGGCCGCGCTGGCCGAGCTGGGCAAGGGCGTGACCGCCGTCGTCACGTCGGCCAACTTCGGCGCCAACGCCGAACTCATCAACGCGCTGCCCGACCTGAAGGCCATCTGCAGCTGGGGTGTGGGCTACGAGACCATCGACGTGGCCGCGGCGCACCAGCGCGGCGTGCAGGTCAGCAACACGCCGGACGTGTTGACCGATTGCGTGGCGGACCTGGCCTGGGGCCTCTTGATCGCCGGTGCGCGCCGCATGGGCCAGGGCGAACGCTTCGTGCGCGCCGGCCAATGGGGCCAGGTGCACGGCAGCATTCCGCTGGGCCAGCGCGTCAGCGGCAAGAAGCTCGGCATCGTCGGCCTGGGCCGCATCGGCGAGGCCATCGCCCGCCGCGGCATCGGCTTTGACATGCAGGTGCGCTATCACAACCGCAGAAAGCGCGACGATATCGACTACGGCTACGCAGCCTCGCTGACCGACCTGGCAGCCTGGGCCGACTTCCTGATCGTGGCCACCGTGGGCGGCCCCAGCACGCGCCACCTGGTCAACCGCGAAGTGCTCGAAGCCCTGGGCCCCAAGGGCATCATCGTCAACATCGCACGCGGCCCGGTCATCGACGAGGCCGCGTTGGTGGCCGCGCTGGAAGCCGGCAAGCTCGGCTGCGCGGCGCTGGACGTGTTCGAACACGAACCCAAGGTGCCCGACGCGCTGATCAAGAGCGACCAGGCCGTGCTGCTGCCGCACATCGGCAGCGCCACGCTGGAAACGCGCCAGTCGATGGAAGACCTGATGCTGGAAAACCTGCAGGCCTACTTCGATACCGGCCGCGTGATCACGCCGGTGGAGTGATGCGGGTGGCGGGCGTCATCGCCTGCCCCACATACCCGACAGGGTCCGCGCGATGCGCGGCGCCCAAACGAAAAAGCCTCTCGGTGCCCATACCGAGAGGCTTTCGGCTTTCAGGCCCGGGGGCCATCCGCCGTTTGCAAAGGAACTTGGACCTTGCGGCCCGGCAATGCGGTACTGCGGTACTGCGATTGAAGATTCACTGCGGTTAGAGAGCTTACTGCGGTTGAAGATTTACTGCGGTTGAAGATTTACTGCGAACTACGGTTACTGAGGTACTGCCTTACTGAGGTACTGCCTTACTTCGCGGGCGCCATGGCACCCGATGCATCCGTCTTGGCAGCGCCCGCCTTGGGCGCCGCCGGCTTGGCGGAGGTCTTGTCGGCCTTGTGCTGCTTGTGCTGCGCGTGGGTCTTGGTATCGCCCGCCTTGGTCGTGGCATCGGCGCCCGCCGCGAACGCCGAAGGCGCGGCAGCAAGGCCAAGGCACAAGGCCGAGGTAGACAAGAACGCAGCGATACGGGAGTGTGTCGTCATTGCATGAACTCCTGATGGTATCGGCCCGAAGGCCTTTCCTACTCGGGGCGGCAACATCGCCGCATGACCCGTACTCCGTTGGAACCCGCCCCCGGCCGAAGGTTCAGCGCGGAACAGGAAATTTTCCGGCGCTAACGCTTCGTCATGAGATGGTGACAAACGCGCAGCGCGCGCCCGCCCTCAGCTTTCAAATGCCAGCAGCGCCACGGTGGCGAACAGCATGGCGGCAAAGCAGGCTCTCAGCTTGCGTTCAGGCAGCCGATAGGCCAGCCGCACGCCCACCGGCACGAACAAGAGGCTGCCGGCAGCCAGCGGCAGGCCCACCAGCCAGGCGGCCTGCCCGGCCCAGGAATAGGTGACCAGCGCCACCGCGGACCCGGGTATCACCATGCACAGGGCCAGCGCCTGGGCGGTGGTCTGCGGCAGGCGAAAGACCGAGGTGATGATGGGCACGGCCAGCACCGCGCCGCCCACGCCGAAAAAACCGCCCAGCGTGCCGCACAGCACGCCCAGCACACTGGCGCGGCGCGGCGTGAACACCGGCGCCGTGCGGCCCGCGGCGGGCTTGGGCGAGCGCGCGGCCACGCCCGCCCGCCAGGTCTGCCAGGCGTAGAACAGCGCGATGAAAAAGAGAAACACCGCGAAGCTCAGGCGCAGCGTGCTGGAATCGATGCCCAGCGCCAGCCGGGCCCCGACCCAGGTGAACACTACCGCGCCCCCGGCCCCGGCCAGCGCCACGCGCCGGTCGATGCGGGTCTGCTGGTTGTATTTGCGCACGGCCATCATGATGGTGGGCAACACCATGATCAGGGCGGTGCCCTGCGCCAGCTGTTGCGACATGCCCATCAGCAGCACCAGCGCGGGGATGGCGATCATGCCCCCGCCGATGCCCAGCACGCCGCCCATGAAGCCGATAAGGCACCCCGCGCCCAGGCACAGGGCGATAAGCCACAGACTCACGTCAAGCTCCTGTCAGCGCAGTTTGTCCAGCGCGGCATCCAGGCGGTCGACCGCCCAGATCTCGAGCCCTTCGATAGGCTGGCGCGGCGCATTGGCCTTGGGAATGAGGGCAATGGAAAAACCCAGCTTGGCGGCTTCGCGCAGGCGTTCCTGGCCGCGCGGTGCCGGACGGATCTCGCCGGCCAGGCCGACTTCGCCGAAGGCGATCAGGCCGCGGGGCAGCGGCCGGTCGCGCAGCGATGACATGATGGCCAGCAACACCGGCAGGTCGGCCGCGGGTTCGGTGATGCGCACCCCGCCCACGGCATTGACGAAGACGTCCTGGTCGAAGGTGGAGACGCCCGCGTGGCGATGCAGCACCGCCAGCAGCATGGCCAGGCGGTTGCCTTCCAGGCCGACGGTCAGGCGGCGGGGATTGGGCGCGTGGGAACTGTCGACCAGCGCCTGGATCTCGACCAGCAGCGGGCGCGTGCCCTCTTGCGTGGCCATGACGCACGAACCGGCCACCTGCTGCTCGTGCTGCGACAGGAACAGGGCCGACGGGTTGGCCACGCCGCGCAGGCCGCGGTCGGTCATGGCGAAGACACCCAGTTCGTTGACGGCGCCGAAACGGTTCTTGAAGGCGCGCACCAGGCGGAAGGACGAATGCGTGTCGCCCTCGAAGTAGAGCACGGTGTCGACGATGTGTTCGAGCACGCGCGGCCCGGCCAGCGCCCCGTCTTTGGTGACGTGGCCGATCATGACGATGGCGATGCCCGTCTGCTTGGCCAGCCGCGTGAGCTGCGCGGCGCATTCGCGCACCTGCGACACGGACCCCGGCGCGGCGGTGAGTTCGCCGCTGTACAGGGTCTGGATCGAGTCGATCACGGCCACGGTGGGCTTTTGCTCGGATACCGCCGCCTGGATGGCTTCAAGGCGGATTTCCGCCAGCAGGTTGATATTGCCGGTCTGCAGGCCCAGCCGGCGCGCGCGCAGCGCCACCTGCTCGGCGGATTCTTCGCCGGTGACATACAGCACGTTGGTGGTTTCAGACAGCGAGGCCAGGGCTTGCAGCAGCAAGGTGGATTTGCCGATGCCCGGGTCGCCGCCGATCAGCACCACGGCGCCGGCCACCAGGCCGCCGCCCAGCACGCGGTCGAATTCTTCCAGCCCGGTAGGCTGGCGAGGGGTTTCGCGGGCCTCGATCTCGGACAGGCTGCGCACCGGGCTGCTGGAAGCCAGCGGCGCGTAGCGGTGCGCGGCGGCGGCGGGCGCCGACGATTCCACGGTTTCTTCGAGGGTGTTCCAGGCATTGCAGTGCGGACACTTGCCTTGCCACTTGGGGGTCGTGCCGCCGCATTCGGCGCACACGTAGACGGTTCGGGATTTGGCCATGGGCGAAAGTGTACCGGCAAGCCCGCCTCGTCGGCCTGCGCGTGCGCACGTTTGCGACACGTTTTGCCCCGCGCTGGTGCACGCACCTTTCAGATTCCTTGCACAATCGGGGACACCGTGAAGTTACAGCCTGCAAATACACGAAATTCACTGGCAGATTTCTTCAAATCGCGCATAATCAACATCTAAACCGGAACACGACCCGAGCCTGGACGAGATCGCCGGACCACCGGCGCGGCACTAGCAGAGGTCAAACGCGAATACGCCCTGCCACCAGGCGTAAGCGCGAGGAGTACGCGCATGAGCATCACCTATCGCCCCCCCTTCGACGAAGACGACGACCTGGATTTGCGCGCCCTGTATCGCAAACCCAGGGCAGGCGGCAGCCCCGAATTGGAAGCGGCCGTGCGCCGCACCTGGCATCCCGGCCGCAGCTGGCATCCCGGCTGGGCGGCGGCCTCGTGCCTGGCGATCGTGGCCGGCGTGTTCGCCTGGACCGACATGCGCGAAAGCGCCGAGATGGCCGACATGAACGCCCAGCTGGCCGTGCCCCACGAAGTCGGCACTGCGGCCGAGCGCGCGCCCGCCCCTCGTCCGATGATGGCTGCGGACACCCCTGCCCCCCAGCCCGCGCCCGCGCCGGCCCAGCGTGCCGCGCAGGCGCCGGCAGACGCGCAGGCCCAACCGGCCGTGCAGATCGCCGCCCCGGCGCCGCAAGCCGCCGAGGCCACCGAGCAAGCCGCCGCCGAGCAACCGGCCGAGGCCGCCACCGCCGAGGTCGTCGCCTTCAGTGAACAGGACATCGAAGCCCGTGTGGCGCATATCCGCAGCCTGATGCAGGACGACCAGCAGGACGAGGCCGTCGCCGCCCTGCGCGAGCTGCAACAAGGCGCCCCCGACCTGACGCTGCCCGACGACCTGCACGAGCTGGCGCAGCAGAACCCCGCTTCCTGACCCCGTTTTTTCCCGCGTTCCGTTTCCCCCAGGCCCGCATTCGTTGCGGGCCTGGACGTTGATACCCTCAAGAAATCGAACGGCTTCTTGCTAACATGGCCGCCATGAGTCCGAGCTTCCACCACCGCAACCTTCCCCATCTGCTGCTTTTTGCGCGCGAAACCCTCATGGCGCATTTCCGGCCGATATTGCACGCCGCGGGCGTGACCGAACAGCAATGGCGGGTGCTGCGCACCCTGAGCGAAGTGGGTTCCATGGAACCCAACCAGATTGCCCGCAGTTGCCAGATCCTGAGCCCCAGCCTGACCCGCATGCTGGCCGGCATGGAAGAACAGGGCCTGATCAAGCGCGTGCGTTCCAACGCCGACCAGCGGCGCCAGGAGATTTCGCTGACCGCCAAGAGCAACAAGCTGATCGACCGGATGCGGCCGCAAGTGGATGCGAAGTACCAGGAAATCGAGGCCCGCATCGGCAAGGAACTGCTCGACCGCCTGTACGCCGACGTCGACGCAATGGTCGAGCTGATCAAGCGTGAGCCCGCGACCGCGGAGTAGCCCCCCGCACGGCCCGGCGCCCGCCTGGCGCATCCGTTGAATCGCCCCGGCGGGGCCGGCGCCCGCCCGGCCCGGGATCAGTCCGGCACGGGCAGGATCGCATTGATCTGCCCGGTGCCCGAACTCGTGAAGTAGTCCGTCACGATCTCGGCCGGGCGGTCGTAGGCATCCCAGCCCAGCAAACCCAGCAGCATGGCGGTGTCGTGCATGCCGCCCTCGCCCACGCACAGCTCGGCGTATTCGGGCAGCATGGCGCAGAAGGTCTTCCAGTCGCCCTGGCGCCACAGCTCCACCACCCGCAGGTCGACCTGGCGGTAGAACTCGCGGCTGATCTGGTGCATGGCGGCTTCGGGGCTGTTGTTGTCGTTGAAGCGATGCGACAACGACCCGCTGGCCAGCACCGCCACCCGGCTGTCGCCCTGCTCGATGGCCTGGCGCAGCGCCGCGCCGAAGCGGCGGCTGTCGTCCAGCGCGTGCCAGGCGCACCAGGCCGCCACCGACACGACCTTGAAGCGGTCGTCGCCATTCATGTAGCGCATCGGCACCAGCGTGCCGTATTCCAGTTCCAGGCTGGCTATTTCGTGGGCGCGCGTGGCCACGCCGGCCGCGCTGGCGCAGTCGGCGATGCGCCGCCCCAGCGCCGGATCGCCCCGGTAGGCGTAGTCCATGTCCTTGATGAAGTGCGGCAGCTCGTTGCTGGTGTAGCAGCCCGAGAAGCGTTCGTTGCAATTGACGTGATAGCCGGCGTTGACCAGCCAGTGCACGTCCAGCACGACCAGCGTATCCACGTCCAGGTCGCGGCAACGTTGGCCAATGCTGCGATGCCCCTGGATGGCGGCCTCGCGGCAGCCGTGATGCCGGCCGGGCATTTCGGATAAGTACATGGACGGCACATGCGTTACCTTGGCCGCCAGCGCGAGCTTGCCCATGGTGTTGTCTCCGGATGCTGAGGGGGGCTCAGGCGCCCCATTTGGGGATGTGGTGGCTGCCCATCGAGACGCAGACGTTCTTGATCTCGGCGAACACCTCGTAGCTGTATTCGCCGCCCTCGCGGCCCGTGCCCGATTCCTTGGTGCCGCCGAACGGCTGGCGCAGGTCGCGCACGTTCTGGCTGTTGATGAACACCATGCCGGCCTCGATGCCGCGCGCCAGGCGGTGGGCGCGGCCGATGTCGCTCGTCCAGATGTACGACGCCAGGCCGTACTTGACGTCGTTGGCCAGCGCCAGGCCGTGGGCCTCGTCCTTGAACGGGATCAGGCAGGCGACCGGGCCGAAGATCTCTTCCTGGGCGCAGCGCATGCGGTTGTCGACGTCGGCCAGCACCGTGGGGCGCACGAAATTGCCGCCCGCCAGGCGCGCGGGCAGGCCCTGCGGGGCGTCGGCGCCGCCGGCCAGGATGCGGGCGCCCTCTTGTTCGGCCAGGCGGATGTAGCCGGTGACCTTTTCCCAGTGCGGGCGCGTGATCATCGCGCCCACGTGCGTGGCCTCGTCGGTGGGGTCGCCCACCACCAGGCGCTGGGCGCGTTCGGCGAAGCGGCGCACGAAGTCGGCGTAGATGGATTCCTGCACGAAGATGCGCGAACCGGCGGTGCAGCGTTCACCGTTGAGCGAGAAGATGGTGAACAAGGCCGCGTCCAGCGCGCGCTCGACATCGGCGTCGTCGAACACCAGCACGGGCGACTTGCCGCCCAGTTCCATCGAGAACTTCTTGATGCCGCCGGCGCTGGTCAGGATCTTCTTGCCGGTGACGGTGCCGCCGGTGAACGAAATGGCGCGCACGCCGGGATGGCGCACCAGCGCGTCGCCGGCGGTCGCGCCATCGCCTTGCACCACGTTCAGCACACCGGGCGGAATGCCGGCTTCCAGCGCCAGCAGGCCCAGCTGGTCGGCGGTCAGCGGCGACAGTTCCGACATCTTCAGCACCGCGGTATTGCCCAGCGCCAGGCAGGGCGCGGTCTTCCAGGTGGCGGTCATGAAGGGCACGTTCCAGGGCGACACCAGCGCGCACACGCCCACCGGCTGGTAGAGCGTGTAGTTCAGCATCTGGTCGTCCACCGGATAGGTGTGGCCATTCATGCGCGTGCAGACTTCGGCAAAGAAGGTGAAGTTCTCGGACGCGCGCGGGATGAGCTGCTTGCGGGTCTGCGAGATCGGCAGGCCGGTGTCGCGGGTTTCCAGCTCGGCCAGATGCGGCACGTTGCGGTCGATCAGTTCGCCCAGCCGGCGCATCAACCGCGCGCGTTCCTTGGCGGGCGTGCCGGCCCACTTGGGAAAGGCGTCGGCGGCGGCCGCGACGGCGGCGTCGATTTCCGCCTGGCCGCCCGCGGCGACTTCGTCGATGGCCTCGCCCGTGGCGGGGTCGTAGGTGATGAAGCGGTCGGCGCTGTCGACCTGCTTGCCGTTGATCCAGTGCTTGATGCTCACGCGTGTCTCCTTGTCGGCCGTTGAGGGCCGGATCTTCGGCCCGCCGAATATTTAGTTAACTCGTTAACTTTATGCCCGGGAAATTGCCGCTGTCAACGGCGGAAAACCCCTTGCGGCCCGCATTGCCGCCCACGGGCTTTTTCACTATGATAATTAACATGCTAACAATATCTGCCGGAGGGGGCTTGTCCCACGCCTGCCATGCCACACATCTGGATTGAGTATTCCGCCAATCTCGACCTGGACACCCGTGCGCTGATGCGCGTGGTGCAGGACGCGGCCGTGGGCGACGGCAGCCTGTACCCGCTGGCCGGCGCCCGCACCCGCGCCGTGCGGGTGGATGACTACCTGATCGTGGACGGCCACCCCGACAACGCGTTCGTGCACGTGCTGCTGCGCATCGGCCACGGCCGCAGCGCCGCGCAGCAGGCGGCGCTGGGCGAACGCGTGTTCCAGGCGCTGGACCGCGCCCTGGCCGCGGAAATGGCGCGCCGGCCGCTGGGCATTTCGCTGCAGGTCGAAGAGGCCGACCCGGTGCTGAACTACAAGCGCAACAACTATCGCGAGTACCTGACCGATCGCGCGGCGGCGGCCCGCGCCGCCCTGCCGCGCACGGTGGTCGGCGTAGCGCTGAACAGCCGCCAGGCCCTGGCCGCGCTGGGCGAGGCCGTCCACGCGCCGCCCTACAAGGCGCCGCCGCAGGCGCCGGTGCTGTACATCAAGCCCGCCAACACCTATGCCGCCGATGGCGACGTGATCATGCTGCCGCCGGATGTGCCCGAGATATCGATCGGCGCCTGCCTGGGCATCGTCTTTGGCCGCCGCGCCACCCGCGTGCGCGAAGCCGACGCCCTGGATTACGTGGCCGGATACCGCGTGGTGGCCGACCTGTCGGCGCCGCACGCCAGCTACTTCCGGCCCGCCCTCAAGCAGCAGTGCCGCGACGGCTTCTGCCCCATGGGCCGCGATCTTGCGCCCGCAGCGGCGGTGACGGACCCGGACGCGCTGGAAATCGAAGTGCGCGTCGACGGCGAAGTGGTACAGCGCGCGACGACGGCCGATCGGGTTCGGCCGGTCGCGCGGTTGATTGCCGACGTCACCGCGTTCATGCGTTTCGAACCCGGCGACATCCTGCTCACCGGCATCCCCGCCGAGCCGCCGCGCGCCCGCGCCGGGCAGCGCTACGACATCCGCATCGCCCAGGTGGGCACCCTGGGCAACGCCCTGGCCGACGCATCCCGGAACCCGCCATGAAACACGCACGCATCGTCTTTGAAGGCGCCATCCACGCCGCCACCGAAGCCGGCCCCGGCCAGGTGCGCCTGGCCGACGGCCGCTGCCTGGCGGAAGACGCCGTCACCTGGCTGCCGCCCGTCGAACCGCGCACCACCTTCACGCTGGCCATCAACTACGCCGACCACGCGCGGGAACTGGCGTTCAAGGCGCCGGACGAACCGCTGGGTTTCCTGAAGGCGGCCAACACATTCGTCGGCCACCGCGCGCAGACGCTGCGCCCGGCCGACGTGGCCTTCATGCACTACGAGTGCGAACTGGCGGTCGTGATAGGCAAGACCGCCCGCAACGTCGCACGCGGCCAGGCCTACGACTACGTGGCGGGCTATACCGTGGCCAACGACTACGCGCTGCGCGACTACCTGGAAAACTGGTACCGCCCGAACCTGCGCGTGAAAAGCCGCGACACCTGCACGCCGCTGGGGCCCTGGCTGGTGGACCGCGACGACGTGCCCGACCCGATGAACCTGGACCTGCGCACCACCGTCAACGGCCTCGAAACCCAGCGCGGCAATACCCGCGACATGGTGTTCGACATTCCCGCCCTGATCGAATACTTCAGCAGTTTCATGACGCTATCGCCCGGGGACCTGATCCTGACGGGCACGCCCGACGGCATCGTCAACGTCAACCCCGGCGACGAAGTCGTGACCGAGATCGACGGCATCGGCCGGCTCGTGAACACGCTGGCCCCCTACCCCGCCTGACACTCCTTTTATCCGGACCTTCGCCATGCTCGACTCCCCCACCGTACACGCCATTGCCGCCCGCCTGCACGAGGCTGAACGCACCCGCCAGCAGATCCGCCAGATCTCGCTGGAGCACCCCGACATCACCATCGCCGATGCCTACGCCATCCAGCGCGCCTGGATGGACATCAAGCTGGGCGAAGGCCGCATCAAGCGCGGCCACAAGATCGGCCTGACCTCGCGCGCCATGCAGCAGGCCTCGCAGATCGACGAGCCCGATTTCGGCATGCTGCTGGACGATATGTTCTTTGCCGACGGCAGCGACATTCCCGCAGGCCGCTTCATCCTGCCGCGCCTGGAAGTGGAACTGGCCTTCGTGCTGGGCAAGCCGCTGCGCGGGCCCGACGTGACCTTGTTCCAGGTGTACGACGCGGTGGACTACGTGATTCCGGCGCTGGAGATCATCGATGCGCGCTCGCACAGCATCGACCCCGACAGCAAGCGGCCGCGCAAGGTGTTCGACACCATCGCCGACAATGCCGCCAACGCGGGCGTGGTGATGGGCGGACGGCCCGTGAAGATGAACGAGCTGGACCTGCGCTGGGTCGGCGCGATCCTGTCGCGCAACGCGGTGATCGAGGAAACCGGCGTGGCCGCCGGCGTCTTGAATCACCCCGCCAATGGCGTAGTATGGCTGGCTAACAAGCTGGCCGCCCACGACGTGGCGCTGGAAGCAGGCGAGATCATCCTGTCGGGGTCGTTCACCCGCCCGGTGCTGGCCCGCCCCGGCGATACCTTCAATGTCGATTACGGCGTGCTGGGTTCCGTCAACTGCCACTTCATCTGATCCCCACGCAGCCCATGGATATCCTGACCAACCACTTCAAGCGCGCCCTGCGCGCCGGCAAACCCCAGATCGGCCTGTGGGCCGGGCTGGCCAGCGCCTATACGTCTGAAATCTGTGCCGGCGCCGGCTTCGACTGGCTGCTGATCGACGGCGAACACGCCCCCAACACGCTGCAGACCACGCTGGCCCAGCTGCAATCGGTGGCCGCCTATCCGGTGGCGCCGGTGGTGCGGCCGGCCTGGAACGACCCGGTGCAGATCAAGCAGATCCTGGACACCGGCGCGCAGACCCTGCTGGTGCCCATGGTGCAGTCGGCCGAAGAAGCCGCGGCCGCCGTGGCCGCGGTGCGCTACCCGCCGGCCGGCATCCGCGGCGTAGGCAGCGCGCTGGCCCGGTCGTCGCGCTGGAACCGCATTCCCGATTATCTCGAACGCGCCAACGACGAAATGTGCGTGCTGGTACAGATCGAGACGCCGCGCGGCATCGACGCGCTGGACGAGATCCTGGCGGTGGATGGGGTCGACGGCGCCTTCATCGGCCCGGCCGACCTGTCGGCCAGCATGGGTTACCTGGGCAAGCCCGAGCACCCCGAAGTCACCCAGGTCATCGACGCGGCCATCGCCCGCATCGTCAAGTCGGGCAAGTCCGCCGGCATCCTGCATAGCGGCGTGCCGCAGGCGCGCCATTACCTGTCGCTGGGCGCGACCTTCGTGGCGGTGGGGGTGGATGCCGTGCTGCTCGCGCGCGCCGCGGAAAAGCTGGCGGGCGAATTCAAGAACGTGAAGACGGTGGACGCGGCCAACGGGCCGTATTGAAGCCTTGGGGGACGATGGCGCCCCGGCCTTGACGCGCGCCCCGAGATTACCCAGCTTCGGCCGCCACGCCCCGGTCATCACACCCCAACGAAAACCGGCCCGCTTGCAGCGGGCCGGTCTGTCTTGCAGGGTGCAGATACGATCCGCGCCCGCTAGCGTCAGGTCAGGAGCGGCCGCCCAGGCTGCCGCCGCCATCCACGCCCAGCACCTGGCCGGTGATGAAGCCGGCGTCGTCCGACAGCAGGAAGGCGATGGCGGCGGCCACTTCGGCCGGCGTGCCCAGGCGCTTCATGGGTACCGAGGCCAAGGCGCGTTTTTCGCCTTCGCTGCCCGCCGGGCGGGTGGCGCGGAACATTTCGGTTTCGATCGGGCCCGGGGCCACCGCGTTGGCGGTGACGCCGTATTCGGCCAGTTCGAGCGCCCAGGTACGGGTGCAGCCCACCAGCGCGCTCTTGGCGGCCGAATAGGCGGTGCGTTCGAGGCCGCCATGGATGGCACGGCTACAGACGTTGACGATGCGGCCGGCGCGGCGCACTTTCATCGATTCGATGAAGGCCTGCGTGACCTGCACGGCCACGCGCACGTTCAGGTCCAGCACGTTGTACAGGGTGGCCAGGTCGATTTCGCCCAGCGGCTGGGGCGAGGCGATGCCGACGTTGTTGACGACGGCATCGACGGGGAATTTCTCGCGGATTTCGCGCAGCACCTCTTCGGTGCGGCCGGCATCGGCGAGGTCACAGGCATAGAGGTAGCCGGGGAAGTCCACATCGCCGGTATTGCGCGCGATGCCGACCACATGACAACCCATGTCGGACAGCCGCTGAGTAAGCGCCCAGCCTATGCCTTTGGTGGCGCCCGTAATGAGCACGCATTTGTCCTTCATGGATCGAAACCTCGTTGATTGTTTACTGGGTCGAAAACGGGCGCCTGGGCGCCCGGTTTTTTCAAGTAGACACCATCCGGCGGTGGCTGTCTTGTAAATTGCGTAGCAATTCTTGCACGCTGGACACCATCCCGCCCTGGGGAAAGGCCCCCCATCCGAGGGCAACCGGAAGGGGGACATCCCCCCTGAATGGCTCAGGCGTCGCGGGTGACCGGCACGCGAGGCGCCAGGGCGCAGAGCAGCTCGTAGCCGATGGTGCCCGCGGCCAGGGCGACTTCGTCCACCGAGGGGCCGTCTTCGCCCCACAGCGACACCGGGGTGCCGACGCCTGCGGCGGGAATGGGGTCCAGATCGACGATCAGCATGTCCATCGACACCCGGCCCACCAGGCGGGTACGGATGCCGGCCACGGCCACCGGGGTGCCGGTGGCGGCGTGGCGGGGGTAGCCGTCGGCGTAGCCGCAGGCCACGATGCCGACCCGCATGGCGCGGTCGGCCCGGAACAGCGCGCCGTAGCCGACCGAGTCGCCGGCCTTCAGTTCCTGCACGGCAATGATTTCCGAGCGCAGCGACATGGCGGGCTTCAGGCCGAACGAGGCCGCGTCGGCATCGGCGAACGGCGACGCGCCGTACAGGCAGATGCCGGGGCGGACCCAGTGGGCCTGGTTTTCCGAGGCCACGGCGATGTCGGCGAAACGCAGGGTGGCCGCCGAATTGCAGACGCTGACCGGTCCGGGCAACTTATGCGTCACCGAATTGAAGACCGCCATTTGCTCGCTGACGCCCTGGGGGCCGTCGGCGCAGGCGAAGTGGGTCATTTTGCCGATCGAGCCGACCGTGCCCTGCTGCTGCAGCAACTGGGCGCGTTCGTGCGCGGCCAGGTAGGCGGCCGGCGAAAAGCCCAGCCGGTTCATGCCGCTGTTGAGCTTGAGCATGATGTCGACCCGGCGCGACAGCCGCGCCCGCGCCAGCATGTCGAGCTGTTCGCGCTGGTGCACGGTGGTGCTCAGGTGGTAGCGGTCGACGAGGTCGAGGTCGGACGGGTTGAAGAAACCTTCGAGCAGCAGGATCGGGCCGCCCCAGCCGGCTTCGCGGCAGCGCACGGCTTCGTCCAGGTCGAGCATGGCCAGGCCCTGCGCCTTGGAGAAGCCGGCGACGGCCTGCTCGATGCCGTGGCCGTAGGCATTGGCCTTGATGACCGCCCAGATCGAGGGCGGCAGGCCCGAAGCGGCGGCGGCGGTCTGGTCGAGGTGGCGGCGCACGGCGGCCAGGTTGTGCGCCAGGGCAGAGACGGAAACGGTGGCAGAGACTGGGCGGGGCATGGTATGAGATCCTGTGGCGCTTAAGTCTAACTGATCGGCGTGGCACCAGCAGCAGGATCGCGCCGCCCGGCGTACTCTAAAATGACTCGGATCCGGCCCGCCCTGGCCAGACCGCAGGACCCCATATGCCCATCGATCACTACGAGAATTTCCCCGTTGCCTCGCTGCTGCTGCCGCGACGGCTGCGCGGCGCCGTGACCGATCTGTACCGGTTTGCCCGCGCCGCCGACGACATTGCCGACGAAGGCAGCGCCGACGACGCCGAACGCCTGGCCCAGCTGGCGGCGTTTCGCGCCGAACTGCACCGCATCGGCGCCGAACCCGGCACCGTGCCCGCCCCCGGCGCGCCCGAATTGGCCAGCATCTTCGTGCCGCTGGCGGCCACCATTGCCCGGCACCAGTTGCCCATCACCCCTTTCTACGACCTCTTGTCCGCCTTCGAGCAGGACATCAGCGTCAAGCGCTACGACGATTACGCCACCCTGGCCGACTACTGCACCCGCTCGGCCAATCCGGTGGGCCGCCTGATGCTGCATCTGTTCGGCGCGGCCGAGCCGCAGAACGTCGAACAGTCGGACGCCATCTGCACCGGCTTGCAGCAAGTGAACTTCTGGCAGGATGTGCGGGTCGATTGGCACAAGCACCGCGTCTATATTCCGCAGGAAGACCTGCGCCGCTTCGGCGTGTCCGAAGAAGACCTCGCCGCGGCCCGCCTGACGCCCGCCTGGCGCGAGCTGATGGCGTTCGAGATCGAGCGCACGCGCGCGCTGCTACACTTCGGCGCTCCGCTGGCGCGCCGCCTGCCGGGCCGCATCGGCCTGGAACTGCGCCTGGTGGTGCAAGGCGGCCTGCGCGTGCTGGAGCGTATCGAGGCAGGCGGCTACGATGTATTCATGAATCGCCCCGAATTGGGCGCCAAAGACTGGGCCATCATGTTGTGGCGCTCTATCAAGTAAGTAACCGGCCCTGCCAACTATGACCCCTGACGAGTACTGCCAGGAGAAAGCCGCCAAAAGCGGTTCCAGCTTCTACTATTCCTTCCTGTTCCTGCCGCCCGAACGGCGCCGCGCCATCACGGCGCTGTATGCGTATTGCCGCGAAGTCGACGACGTGGTGGACGAATGCACCGACCCGTCGCTGGCGCGCATCAAGCTGGCCTGGTGGCGCACGCAGGTCGACCAGATGTTCGACGGCAAGCCCGACCATCCCGTGACCCGCGCGCTGCAGCCGCACCTGCAAAGCTGTTCGATCACCCGCGAACGCCTGCTGGCCATCGTCGACGGCATGGAAATGGACCTGGACCAGACCCGCTACCTGGACTGGCCCGGCCTGCGCAAGTACTGCTGGCATGCGGCCGGCGTGGTGGGCGAGCTGTCGGCCGGCGTGTTCGGCTATACCGATCCGGCCACGCTGGTCTATGCCGAAAAGCTGGGCCTGGCGTTCCAGATGACCAACATCATCCGCGACGTGGGCGACGACGCCCGCCGCGGTCGCATCTACATTCCGGTCAACGACATGCAGCAGTTCGAGGTCAAGGCCTCGGACATCCTGAATGGCGAGTATTCCGAGCGCTTCTCGGCCCTGATGAAGTTCCAGGCCGACCGCGCCCGCGAGCTGTACCGCGACGCCATGCGCAGCCTGCCCGAGACCGACCGGCGCGCACAGCGCCCCGGCCTGATGATGGCGGCGATCTACCACGCGCTGCTCGACGAGATCGAACGCGACAACTGGCAGGTGCTGCATCAGCGCATTTCGCTGACGCCCCTGCGCAAGCTCTGGCTGGCCTGGAAGACCTGGGTGGGCGGCGGACGTGGACTGGTCCGCCGGTTGGCACGATGAAGGCCGCAGTCATCGGCGCCGGCTGGGCCGGGCTGGCCGCCAGCGTCGCCCTGCGCGAGGCCGGCGCCAAGGTCACGGTCTTTGAGGCCGGCCACACGCCCGGCGGGCGCGCCCGGCGCGTCTTTCACGACGCTTTCGACTCCCCCCTGGACAATGGCCAGCACCTGCTGTCGGGCGCCTACAAGCACACGCTGGCGCTGATGCGCCGGGTGGGCCGCAACCCCGATGCGCTGCTGATGCGCCGGCCCCTGCGGCTGGCCAGCCTGGACGGCCGCTTCCGGCTGTCGGCCCCGCGCCTGCCGGCCCCCCTGCACATGGCGGTGGCGATCCTGCGCGCCCGCGGCCTGTCGTGGGGCGATCGCCTGGCCACGCTGCGGCTGATGCGCGGCCTGCGCGCGATGTCCTGGACGCCCCCGCGCGACTGGACCGTGCAGCAACTGCTGCACTATCACGCGCAGTCCGACGCGCTGATCCGCCAGGTCTGGGAACCCCTTTGCCTGGCCGCCCTGAACACGCCGCTGGCCACCGCCAGCGCCGTGCTGTTTGCCCGCGTGCTGCGCGACAGCCTGGCCGGCCGCCGCGAAGACAGCGACCTGCTGCTGCCCTGCACCGACCTGTCGGCGCTGTGGCCCGACGCCGCCGCGCGCCTGGTCACCATGCGCTACGGCAGCACGGTGCGCCAGTTGCACCCGTCGGCGGACGGCATCGACATCAACCAGGAACGCTTTGATGCGGCCGTGCTGGCCGTGCCGCCGACCTTTGCCGCGCGCCTGCTCGACGCGCCGCTGCGGGCGGCCGGCGCGACCGGCTTGCTGGATGCGCTGCGCGCCTTCGACTACCTGCCGATCGCCACGCTCAACTTGCGGCTGGCCGAGCCCTGGCGCCTGCCTGAACCCATGATGATGCTGCGCGAGGAACGCGCGCGCGGCCACGTCGGCCAATGGCTGTTCGATCGCGCCCAATTGGCGGGCGACGCGCAGGTGGGCGAACTGGCGGTGGTGGCCAGCGCCGCCACCACGCTGACCGATCGCAACCGCCAGCAGGCCATCGAAGCGCTGATCGACCAGGTGGCCGAGCAGGCCGCGGGCCACCCGCAACGGCTGCCGCCGATGCCGGAAGTGTCGTCCGCGGAACTGTTCATCGAAAAGCGCGCCACCTTCGCCGCGGTGCCGGGCCTGCATCGGCCGCTGAACACCACGCCGTGGCCCACGCTGGCCCTGGCTGGCGACTGGACCGACACCGGCTACCCCGGCGTGCTGGAAGGCGCGGTGCGCAGCGGCCTGGAAGCGGCGCGGGTGCTCAATCCGCGCGCGGGCGACTGAGCTTGTCCGCCCCGGGCCGTCGCCGCGTGCGGCGGCGCCCGCCGCGCCGGCCTGCGTCGGGCCCGACGCGGCGACTTCAACGCAGCAGATTGACCGTGGCCAGCCCCAGGCCCGTCAACAGCAAGGATCCCAACAGGCTGAAGCCGGCATAGCCGAGCGCGCCGGCATAGGCGCCACGCTCCAGCATGGCAACGGTTTCGGCCGAGAAAGTCGAAAACGTGGTCAGGCCGCCCATGAATCCGGTGATGGCGCCCAGCCGCACCCAGGCCGGCCATTCCGGGTGGCCGGCCACCAGTGCCAGCGCCACCCCCACCAGATACCCCCCCGCCAGATTGACCGCCAGCGTGCCCCAGGGCCAGGACGCGGTGTTGAGCCACAGGCTGGCCAGCCAGCGGGCCCATGCGCCGAGCATGGCCCCCACGCCGACGGCCAGGAAATTCAGGGGGATCAGGGTCTGGTAGACGGACATGGGCTCAAGGGGCGCGGTGCTGCTTCAGGCGCAGGGAAAAGACCAGCAGCAGTATGCCAAAGAACACCGCATAGATGCCGATGACCCATACCAGCGCCAGCGCGCCCGCCCCCGGTTGCGCGATCAGCATGGCGCCGAACAGGATCGAAACCAGCCCCGACAGGCCCAGGAACCACTCGTTGTGGATGTCCTTGCGAAAGCGGATCGCGGCAATGACCTGGAACACCCCCGCCACCAGCGCCCATATCGCGATGATGTAAAGCAGCACCAGCGCGGTCAGGCCAGGCCACAGGAAGGTCACGATGCCGGCCGCGACGCCCAGCAGGCCGACGATGATCAGCGCCCACAACGGCTTGCCCTGGTCGCGGATGCGGATGCCCGCGACCAGCGCCAGCACCCCATCGACCAGCGCGAATGCGCCCCACACCAGCACCAGCGCCGACAGGGTGATGGCGGGCATGAACAGGGCCATCAGGCCGAACAGGATGGCGATCCCCCCGCGCAGCGCGACCCAACCCCAATGACGACCGATCTGATCAACCACTTGCTGTTCCAGCATGACGACCTCCGGTGGTGGTAACGGGTGCCCTATCTTATCGCCGCGCGGGGAAATGGGTCCGAAATCGATTGAAATCGCTTCGCACGTTAATAAAGTGTTTTATAAGAGTAATTCTCATTTGAATGCTAGAATCCGGCCCTTGAATTTTGCCCACCTCATGGACAGTCACGCATCCCCCCGGCGCCGGGCCTACTGGCTCAAGACGCTGCACCAATGGCATTGGATCAGCTCGGCGCTCTGCCTGCTGGGCATGCTGCTGTTCGCCATCACCGGCCTGACGCTGAACAACGCCTCGCACATCGAATCGAAGGCGGTCGTGACCAGCCGCGAAGCCCGTCTGCCCGACGCCCTGCTGGCGCAGTTGACCCTTCCGGCCAATCAGAAGAAAGCCCCCCTGCCCGCCCCCGTCACCCAATGGCTGGACGCGGAACTGGACGCCGGGGCGGCAGGCAAGCCCGCGGAATGGTCGGCCGGCGAAGTCTACGTATCGCTGCCGCGCGCTGGCGGCGATGCCTGGCTGTCGATCGACCGGGCCAGCGGCGATGTCGAATACGAACGCACCGACCGCGGCTGGATCGCCTACCTGAACGACCTGCACAAGGGCCGCAACACGGGGCTGGCCTGGAGCTGGTTCCTGGACATTTTCGCCATTGCCTGTCTGGTCTTTTCGCTGACCGGGCTGGTGCTGCTCAAGATGCACGCGGGCAATCGCGGCGCGACCTGGCCCATGGTCGGGCTGGGCGTCGTGATCCCGCTGGTGCTGGCGCTGCTCTTCATTCACTGATTCATCCGATCCGCCCTGGAGATTTCCATGCGCAAGTTGTTGCTGTCGGCCCTGTTGGCCGGCCTGATCGCCCGAACGGCCCACGCCGCCGACATCGGCCTGTCCATCGAAGTGCCGCGCCTGGACGTGGCCGAATACCACCGCCCGTACGTCGCCATCTGGATCGAGAACCCCGACCAGAGCGTGGCGGCCGACCTGGCCGTCTGGTACGACGTGGCCAAGAAGAACAACGAAGGCACCGAATGGCTCAAGGACATGCGCCAGTGGTGGCGCCGCAGCGGCCGCAACCAGACCTTTCCCGTGGACGGCGTAAGCGGCGCGACCAAGCCCGCCGGCAAGCACGCCCTGCGCTTTGACGCGGCGTCCAGGCCGCTGGCCGGCCTGAAGCCGGGCCAGTACGCCGTGGTGGTCGAGGCCGCGCGCGAAGTCGGCGGCCGCGAGCTGCTGCGCATTCCCTTCCAGTGGCCGCCGCAAAAGGCCGAGCAACTGACGGCCCGCGGCGAACACGAACTGGGCGCCATCGCCCTGGACCTGAAACCTTGATCCGCCCCCATCCCTGCAAAAGGAACGCAACCATGAAATCCGCCGCCAAACTGGCCGCCGCCCTGGCGCTGAGCCTGCCCTTCGCCGCCCAGGCCCATGACGTCTGGATGGTGCCGTCGTCGACCGTGCTGTCGGGCACCGACAGCTGGATCACCGTGGATGCCGCGGTGGGCAACGACAAGTTCTACTTCAACCACGCGCCGCTGCGCCTGGACGGCCTGGCCGTGGTGGCCCCGGACGGCTCGGCCGCCGAAGCCGAGAACCTGAATCGCGGCAAGCTGCGCAGCACCTTCGACCTGCAGCTCAAGCAGGCCGGCACCTACCGCATCGCAGTGGTGAACGACGGCGTATTCGCCCGCTGGAAAGAAGACGGCAAGCCCAAGCGCTACTTCGGCAAGCCGGAAGGCCTGGCCCAGGCCGTGCCGGCCAACGCCGCCGACCTGGAAGTGACGCAAAGCCTGGGCCGCGTCGAAACCTTCGTCACGGCCGGCAAGCCCTCGGCCATCAAGCCGGTGGGCCGCGGCCTGGAACTGGCCCCTGCAACCCACCCCAACGACCTGTTCACCGGCGAATCGGCCAACTTCCAGCTGCTGCTGGACGGCAAGCCCGCCGCCGACCTGGACGTGACCATCGTGCCGGGCGGCAGCCGCTACCGCGACAAGGTCGGCGAGATCGCCCTGAAGACCGACAAGGACGGCAAGTTCTCGGTCAAGTGGCCGCAGCCGGGCCTGTACTGGATCGAAGCCGGCACCGAAGACGCCAAGGTCAGCGTGCCGCAGGCCAAGAAGCGCCGCCTGTCGTACGCCGGCACCGTCGAAGTGCTGCAGCCCTGATCCCGGGCGCGTCGATGTCGTCCGTTCCGTCCTATGCGCCGCGTGGCGCAGCCGCCCTGCAGGTTCGCGTCGACCTGGGCGTGCTGCCCCGGCGCGCGGCCGCACTGGCGGGCGCGACCATGGGCACCACCTGGTCGGCGCGGCTGGCGCTGCCCGCCGGCGCGACGGACGCGGCCGCGCGGCAGGCCATCCAGGCCGCGCTGGACGAGGTCGTGGCCCAGATGAGCACCTGGGAAGCGGACGCCGACATCAGCCGGTACAACCGCGCCGGCCCCGGCTGGCGCGAACTGCCCGCCGGGTTCTTCCATGTGCTGCGCCATGCGCTGGCGCTGGCCGAGGACTGCGGCGGCGCCTATGACCCGACGGTGGGGCCGCTGGTCAACGCCTGGGGCTTCGGGCCGTGGCAGCGGGCCTTCGAGCCGCCCTCGCCCGCGGCCATCGACGCGGCCCGCCAGCGCTGCGGCTGGCAACGGGTGCTGCTGGATCCGGCGCGCCAGGCCGCCTGGCAACCGGGCGGCGTCTACCTGGACCTGTCATCGATTGCCAAGGGCTATGGCGTGGACCGCGCCGCCCAGGCGCTGGATGCGCTGGGCATCACCGACTACCTGGTGGAGGTGGGCGGCGAACTGCGCGCCCGCGGCAAGCGCCCCGACGGTGCGCCGTGGCGCGTGGCGGTGGAAGTGCCGGACGGCAGCGATGACCACGCACTGGCGTTGCCGCTGCACGACCTGAGCATCGCCACGTCGGGCGACTACCGCCGCCATGCCGGCGACGGCGATGCCCGCTATGCCCACACGATCGATCCGCGCAGCGGCCAGCCGGTGCGCAATGGCGTGGCGTCGGTCACCGTGCTGCACGCCGGCTGCATGCAGGCCGACGCGCTGGCCACGGCGCTGACGGTGCTGGGCGAACGCGAGGGCCTGGCCTATGCCGAACGCCTCGGCCTGGCCGCCCTGTTCATCCTGCGCGAGGCCGGCGGCTATCGCATCAGCGCCACCGCCACCTTCCAGGCGCTGGCCGTACAGCACTGATCCATGACGCTACGCTGGATGACCGCCGCGTGCGTGGTGCTGGCCTGGCTGCTGCTGTGCGGCTGGGCCTGGCGCCGCGGGCAACGGCAGGCCCAGGCCGCGGCCACGCGGCACGGGCTGGATGCGCCGGCCCACCCCGACACCCTGCTCATCGCCTACGCCAGCCAGACCGGCTATGCCGAGGCGCTGGCGGGCCAGACCGCCGACGCCTTGCGCAGCGGCGGCCTGGCCGTACAGGTCGTGCCGCTGGGACAGTTGGATCTTGCCCGGTTGGCAAGCTACCGCCGCATCCTGTTCATTGCCAGCACCTACGGCGAAGGCGATCCGCCGGACGCGGCGGCCGGGTTCGCGGAACACGCCATGCACGGCGCGCACGACCACCTGACGCGCCCTGACGCGGCGGCAGTCCCTGAGCCTGTGCTGCCGCCCGCCGCCGCGCTGGCCGGCGTGCAATACGCCGTGCTGGCGCTGGGCGACAGCGACTACGCGCACTTCTGCGGCTTCGGTCATCGGCTGGATGATTGGCTGCACGACCAGGGCGCCACGCCGCTGTTCGACCTCGTCGAGGTCGACGATGGCGACCCGGCCGCGCTGCGGCACTGGCAGCATCACCTGGGTCTCCTGGCCGGCCGCAGCGACCTGCCCGATTGGCAGGCCCCCGCCTATCAATCGTGGCGCCTGGCGCACCGCGAGTGTCTCAACCCCGGCAGCCAGGGCGGCCCCTGCTATCTGCTGACGCTGACGCCGCCCGACGGCGAAGCGCCCGTCTGGCAGGCCGGCGACATCGCTGAAATCGGCCCGCGCCAGGAACGCGGCGGGCCGCTGCTGCCGCACCGTGAATACTCGATTGCGTCATTGCCTGCCGAGGGCGCGCTGCAATTGCTGGTGCGCCAGATGCGCGCCGCCGATGGCGGGCTGGGCCTGGGCAGCGGCTGGCTGACCCATATCGCGCAGCCGGGCGACGAGATCGCCCTGCGGGTACGCAGCAATCGCAATTTCCATGCGCCGGACGATGATCGGCCGCTGATCCTGATCGGCAACGGCACGGGCCTGGCGGGCCTGCGGGCGCTGATCAAGGCGCGCCGCGCCGCGGGGCACACGCGCAACTGGCTGCTGTTCGGCGAACGCAATGCGGCGCACGACGCCTTTTGCAAAGCCGAGATCGACGCCTGGCGCCAGGACGGCACGCTGGCCCGCGTGGACGCGGTGTATTCGCGCGACCAGGCCGAACGCCGTTATGTGCAGCACGGCCTGCAGGACGCGGCACGGCAAGTGGCGGCGTGGGTGGACGATGGCGCCGCCGTCTATGTCTGCGGCAGCCTGCAAGGCATGGCTGGCGGCGTGGATGCGGCCTTGCGCCAGATCCTGGGCGAGGACAGGGTGCAGGCGATGCTGCACGATGGCCGCTACCGGCGCGACGTGTATTGAATCGGGGGCATGGCGCCCCGGCATCAGGCGCCTTGCATCCCGCGCCGGCAACGCCGCCCGGGCCGTTCACGCCAAGGCAACGCCGCCCCGCTTCCTTTATTGCAGCTTGATCTGCGCCTTGTCGATCACCGCTTTCCAGCGGTCGCGCTCGGTGCGGATCTGCTCGGCGAATTGCGCCGGCGTGTTGCCCAGCGGGAACGCGCCGGTCTCTTCCATCTTGGCCGCCGTGGCGGGGTCGCGCACGGCCTGGGCAAAGGCCTGCGCCAGCTTGTCGCGCACCGCGTCGGGCAGGCCGGCCGGGCCCACCACGCCGTACCAGGCGGTGACGTCGTAGTCCTTGTACCCCTGCTCGGCAAAGGTGGGCACGTCCGGCAGGCGCGGATTGCGGGCCGGGCCCGTGATGGCCAGCGCGCGCAGGTGCTGGCTCTTGATGTACGGCAGCGACGACGGGAAGTTGTCGAAGATGACCGGCACCACGCCGCCCACCGTGTCGGTCAGCGCAGGCGCCGAGCCGCGATACGAAATGCTGTTCATCTTGCCGCCGGTGATCTGCAGGAACCAGATCATGCCCAGGTCATTGATGCCGCCCGCGCCGGCATTGGCGTAGCCGTCCTTGGACGGGTTGGCGCGCACGTGCGTGACGAATTCGGCCAGCGTCTTGGCCGGGTACTGCGGATTGACGCTGAGGATATTGGGGCTGGTGACCAGGTTGCTGACCGGGGTGAAATCCTTGACCGGGTCATACGACAGGTTGGGAAACAGGTGCGGCGCGGTGCCGTGGGTGCTGACGGTGGCCAGGCCCACGGTGTAGCCGTCCGGCTTGGCGCGCGCGGTGGCGGCCATGCCGATGGTGCCCGATGCCCCGGTGCGGTTTTCCACCACGATCTGCTGGCCCAGGATTTCGCCCGCCTTGGCCGCGGCCAGGCGGCCGACGATGTCGGTGGGCCCGCCGGCCGGGAATGGCACGATCAGGGTGATGGGCCGGTCGGGAAATTCAGCGTGGGCGGCCGGCAATACGGCGGCCAGCGCCAGGGCGACGCAAGTCTTGCGGATCATGAGGCTTGTCTCCTGTGAGGATGGGTTCTGCTTGTTATTGCGGAAAATCGGGATCGGTCGCTACGGCTTCGCGGCGCAGTATCCGGCCGGGGCGCTGGGCACCGGCCAGGGCCGGAAACACCGGGCAGCCATTGACCAGCACGTGCTCGATGCCGGCGGATGCGAGCGTGGGCGCGTCCCAGGTGGCGCGGTCCTCGACCGTGTCGGCATCGAACACCACCACGTCGGCCCAGGCGCCCACGGTCAGGCGGCCCCGGTCGGCGAGGCCGAACACGCGAGCCGGCAGCGCGGTCATCTTGGCCACCGCGGCTTCCAGCGTCAGCAGTTCGGCTTCCCGGACGAAGCGCCCCAGCACGCGCGTGAAGCTGCCCCATAGCCGCGGATGCGGGTGGGCGTCGTTGGGCAGGCCGTCGGACCCGACCATGCAGCGATCGTGCAGGAAGATGCGGCGCACTTCAGCGTCGTCCATGGCGAAATAGATGGCGCCGGCCGGGCACAGGCGGCGTGCGGCCTCGGCGCGGTCGCAGCCCCATTGCGTGGCGATCTCGCCCAGCATCCGGCCGCCGCATTCGGGATGCGGGGTCGACCAGGTGATGCGGATATCGTCGATGAGATCGGCGCGCTCCGGAATCAGGATGGTGGAACTGCCCGGGTACGGGTAGATGTCCAGGGCCACGTCCACCCCGTCGGCGCGGGCGCGGTCGATGTTGGCCAGCGTGGCGCGGCTTTTGCCCCAGTTGTCCGGCATCATGCATTTGTGGTGCGACAGCACCGTGGCGCAGCCCGTGCGCCGGCCGATCGACAGCACCTCGTCGACCGCTTCCTCGACCGCATCGCCTTCGTTGCGGATGTGGCTGGTGTGCAGCGCGCCGCGCGCCGCCGCCACCTGCGCCAGCCCGTCCAGTTCGGCTTGCCCCGCAACCCCGCCCGGCTGATAGGCCAGGCCCGTACTGAAGCCGACCGCGCCGGCGTCCAGCGCCTGGGCCAGCCTCTGCTGCATGGCCTGCTGTTCCGCCTCGGTGGGCTGCGCCGCCGGGTCGCGCATGACCGCCAGGCGCAGGTTGGCGTGGCCCACCAGCGCCGCGACGTTGATCATCGGCTGCTGCACCTGCAACGCGGCCAGGTATTCGGCCATGTCGCCGAACAGCGGCGTTTCGCCCAGCAAGGCCAGCGCGGCCGCGGTGTTGCCGGGCAGCGGCGCGGGGGCGCCGCTGATGCCGCAGTTGCCCACCACCACCGACGTGATGCCCTGGCTGGTCTTCCATTCCAGGCCCGGCTTTTCGACGAACATCAGGTCGTCGTGGCCGTGGGTGTCGATGAAGCCCGGCGCCACGATCTTGCCGGCGGCATCGATGCGTCGCGCGGCGGGCGTGGCCGACAGATCGCCAATGGCGGCGATGCGCTGCGCGCGGATGCCGACGTCGGCGCGCCGGCGCGGTCCGCCCAGCCCGTCGATCACCCAGCCGCCTTCGATGACCAGATCCAGATTGTCCTGCATGCCGCTCCGCCTTGATGTGGGCCTGCCGGCCGCTTGTTGCGCCAAGGGCCGTCCTGAGAACGGACCTTGCTGAAGGCCTTTGCTGAAGGCGCTTGCTGAAGGCCCTAGTATCGTCGGCGCGATCAATCTGGAAAAATTGTTTTTATTGATCCATCTATCGTGATTTGAAATGCATCGCCTGCCCAAGCATGTCACCCTCAAGCACCTGACCGCCTTTGTGGCGGTGGCGCAGGAATCCAGTTTCACGCACGCGGCCAAGCGGCTGTTCCAGACGCAGTCGTCGGTGACCAGCCTGGTGCGGCAGCTGGAAGAGGCGCTGGGCACGCAGCTGTTCGCCCGCACCAGCCGGCGCGTGCTGCTGACGGCGGCAGGCGAGGAATTCCTGCCACGCGTGATGCGGTTGCTGGCCGACTTCGACGGCGCCATCGGCGACGTGGTGCGCTTTGGCGCGCTGGAACGCGGCCGCGTGGGCGTGGCGGCGGCGCCATCGGCCATCACCCAGATCATCGCGCCGGCGGCGGCCGCATTCGCGGCGCAATACCCCGCCATCCGGCTATATCTCAGCGACGACAACTCGGGCCGCATCCAGCGCAAGGTGGCCACGCGCGAGGTCGACTTCGGCCTGACCAGCCGCTGGGCCGATGCGCCGGGGCTGCACTTCGACTCCCTGCTCGATGATCGCTTCGGCGTGCTGTATCGGCGCGACGATGCCGACCTGCGCCCGGGCCGCGACGGCACGATGCGCTGGGCGGACCTGGCCGGCCGCAAACTGGTGGGGGTGGTGGACGAGACCGGCATCATGGCGCTGCTGCGGGCCCGCGCCGACCTGCCGATCGAGGCCGCGGCGCCGTTCTACGAAGCGTCCAGCACCACGTCGCAGGCGGCGCTGGTGAAGGCCGGCATGGGGGTGGCGGTGCTGCCCGCGCTGGCGGCGCAGCGCGTGATGGAACCGGAACTGGCCTACGCGCTGCTGGCGCGGCCGACGGTGGTGCGCACGATGTGCATCATCCGCCACAAGGAATACCCGCTGAGCCCGGCGGCCGAGGCGCTGATCCTGGGTATCCGCACGTACCTGCGGACGGCAGCGCTGCCTGCGGGGTGCAAGCTGGCCGCGGGTGCAGGGCGCAAGCGCGGCTAGCGGGGGCGCGGCGGCCGGCCGCTTGGGGGGCGCCCGGCCGGGTGCCGGGGCCTGTCCTTCATCACATCTTCGCGTTCGCGGCGACACAGGCGTCGGGTGAACTATGGTGTGGGCTGTGTCATAT
>NZ_JCBANA010000083.1:0-26694 GCF_059760725.1 Achromobacter sp. 1014246743 | reverse complement strand
TGCCCGGCCAGCCCCTGCATGGGCTGGCCGGGCGTCATGCCTTCAGCGGTACGCCTGGAAGACCTTGGCGCCACCCTGCTTGTCCACGAGCAGGACGTCGTGCGGGGTCTTGCGGCCGCCGTATTCGGGGCCGTCCATGCCGGGCGAGCCCAGGGGCATGCCGGGGGCGGCCAGGCCGGCCGCATCGGGTTTTTCGAGCAGCAGGCGGCGCACGTCGCTGGCGGGCACGTGGCCTTCGATGGCGTAGCCGTCGACCACGGCGGTGTGGCAGGAGCCATAGTCGGCCATGCCGGCGTTGCGGCGTACGGGGCCGGTGTCCTGGACGTCGTGGGTCGTGACTTCAAAGCCGTTGTCGCGCATGTGCTTGACCCAGTCTTCGCAGCAGCCGCAAGTGGGGGTCTTCCAGACCTGGACCTTGGGCGCCGGTTGCGCCAGCGCAAAGGCCGGGGCGTAAAGCGGCAGGCACAGGACGGCGGCCAGGACCAGGCGACGGGTGGGGGCGAGCGTTTTTTTCATGGGGCTCCGTTGACGGGCAAGGGGTCAGAACCAGAAGCGCACGCCGGCCAGCACGGCGGCCTGCGAGCGGCTTTGGCCGGCGTCGGACGCGTAGTCCGCGGTGCGGCCGAATTTACGTTCAAAGGATACGCCAACGTAGGGGGCGAATTCCCGCGTGACCTCGTAGCGCAGGCGCAGTGACAGCGAGCCCTTGGACAGGCCCGAGCCGATGCCGCGTTCGGGATCGTTGCGGCCGTAGGCGCTGGCTTCGAGTTCGGGCGTGAAGATCAGGCGCTGGGTCAGCAGCAGGTCGTATTCGGCTTTCATGGCCAGCGCGGTGCGACCGGACGGGCCGGCGTAGGCAGTGGTTTCCAGCTCGATGTTGTAGGGCAGCACGCCTTCGATGCCGACGGCGGCCCAGTTGCGCTTGGGGCCGGTGCCGACGTCGCGCCGGGCGCCCAGCTGAAGGTCCCAGAAGGGCGAGATGGCGTGGCTCCAGAAGGCTTCGACCTTGGCGTCCGAGCCGCCGCCGCGTTCGCGCTCGCCTTCGCTCTTGATCACCAGGCGGTTGGTGGCGGTGCCGAACCAGAAGCGGCCATCCCATTCCAGCGCATCCTGGCCGTCGCGATTGCGCGACCCGCCGAACTTGTCGAACAGCAGGTGCCAGGTGGCTGCGTTGTCCATCATGTGCGGAT
This sequence comes from Achromobacter sp. 1014246743, assembly GCF_059760725.1. Lineage (NCBI taxonomy): Bacteria > Pseudomonadati > Pseudomonadota > Betaproteobacteria > Burkholderiales > Alcaligenaceae > Achromobacter > Achromobacter sp. 1014246743. The sequence continues at coordinate 25,504 of NZ_JCBANA010000083.1, read as the reverse complement.
GGATGCCGTAGCTGTCGTAGCCGCGTGGCGCCGCGCCGTCGCTGGACGGCAGGCTGCCGATGGGCGGCGAGTCGTCGGGGGCGGCGAGGTTCATGCCGGGCATCGATGCATGGTCCATGCCGGCATGATCCGGCATGGATTGGGCGCGCGTCGGGTGGGCCGCCAGGCCGGCGAGCAGGATAGCGGCGAACGCGGCACGGCGGATGAAGGGAAGGCGGTCGGGCATGGTCGGATGTCTCATCGCTTACTCCACCACCACGGCCCTGAACATGCCGGCTTCCATGTGGTAAAGCAGGTGGCAGTGGTAGGCCCAATGGCCGCGGGCGTCGGCACTGACGCGGTAGGACAGGCGCTGCGCGGGGTTGAGCGACAGGGTGTGCTTGCGCACCTGGAAGGCGCCGTCGGGCGATTCCAGGTCGCTCCACAGGCCGTGCAGGTGGATGGGGTGGGTCATCATGGTGTCGTTGACCAGCACGAAGCGCACGCGCTCGCCGTAGCGCAGCAGGATGGGCTTGGCGTCCGAGAACTTCACGCCGTTGAACGACCACATGTAGCGTTCCATGTTGCCGGTCAGGTGCAGCTCGATCTCGCGGGTGGGCGGACGGTTGTCGGCGGGTTCGCGCACCGAGCGCAGGTCGGCGTAGGTCAGCACGCGGCGGCCGTTGTCGCGCAGGCCGATGCCGGGGTCGTCCAGCCGGGTGGACACCACGTCGGGCAGCATGGAATTGCCGGGGCCGCGTTCGGCGGGGTAGGGGTGCTTGACCTCGACCATGCCGCCCTGATCGGCGCCGGCCCCGTGGCTGCTGCCGTGCGCCATGCCGGCCATGGCGCCGCTGTCCGCGGGCGTGGCGCCATGACCCATCGCGGCATGATCCATGCCCGCCATGTCCTGCCCGGGCGACATGTCGTGCTTCATGCCCATGTCCATCATGCCCAGCAACTGCACCCGGTCCACTTCGGGCACGGCGGCCTGCATGCCGGGGCGCGGCGCGAGTGTGGCGCGGGCATAGCCGGACCGGTCCATGGCTTGCGAGAAGATCGTGTACCCGCGATCGTCGACGGGCTCGACGATCACGTCGTAGGTCTCGGCCACCGCAATGCGCAGTTCCTCGACCTCCACCGGCCGCACGTCCTGGCCGTCGGCGGCCACCACCGTCATCTTCAGTCCGGGAATGCGGACGTCGAAATAGGTCATGGCCGAACCGTTGATCAGGCGCAGCCGTACCCGCTCGCCGGGCGTGAACAGCCCCGTCCAGTTGCCGGCCGGCGTGGCGCCGTTGGTCAGGTAGGTGTAGGTGGCGCCCGACACGTCGGCCAGGTCCGACGGGTTCATGCGCATCTGTTCCCACATCAAGCGCTCGGACAGCGCGGCGCGCCAGCCCTTGTCCTGCGCCTCGCGAGCCAGGCTTTCGACGCTGGGCTGGTTGCGGTTGTAGTAGTCGGGCATGGCGCGCAGCTTGTCGAAGACGCGCATGGGATCTTCGTCGGTCCAGTCGGACAGCAGCACGGTGTAGTCACGGTCCGAGGCGATCGGGTCGCGCCGCCTGGGGTCGATGACGATGGCGCCGTACAGGCCGGTCTGCTCCTGGAAGCCCGAATGGCTGTGATACCAGTAAGTGCCGCTCTGGCGCACGTCGAAGCGGTAGGTGAACGTCTGGCCTGGATCGATGCCGGCAAAGCTCAGGCCCGGCACGCCGTCCATGTCCGTGGGCAACAGGATGCCGTGCCAGTGGATCGACGTCTGCTCGCGCAGTCGGTTGGTGACGTGCAGCGTGACCGTGTCGCCTTCGCGCCAGCGCAGCAGCGGCGCGGGCACCTGGCCGTTGACGGTGGTGGCGATGCGGGCGGCGCCGGTGTAGTTGACCGGGGTTTCGCCGATTTCCAGGTGGAATTCGGTGCCGCGCAGCTCGGTGGGGCCGGCCGGCGTGGCGGCCTGGGCCGCGCGCCAGCCGCCCAGCGCGGCCAGCGCGCCGCCGGCGGCCAGGCCCTGCACGAAGCGGCGGCGGGAAAGGGGGCGGGAACTCATGGCGGATCCGGGTGGGCGCTACTGCACCGACACCGCGCCCTTCATGCCGGCGGCGTAGTGGCCGGGTTCCAGGCAGCCGAAGGACACGCTGCCGGCGCGGTCGAACTTCCAGACGATCTGGCCGCTCTTGCCTGCATCCAGCGACACAGCGTTGGCCTCTTCGTGGCGCATGCCGGGGTCCTGCATCATCATGGCGTAGTGCGCCTGCAGGTCGGCATCGCTGCCCAGCACCATTTCGTGGCGGATCTTGCCCGAGTTGCGCACATTGAAGCGTACGGTCTCGCCAGCCTTCACCTGCACCTGGGCAGGCGTGAAGCGCATGGCGTCGGTCATGTCGATGTCGATGGTGCGGGTGACGCGGGCGGCGTCGCCGGGCACGCCGATGGGCGCGGATGCCATCGGCATGGCGTGGCCGGCGTGTTCGCCGTGGGCGCCCGCCGCGAATGCCGAACCGGTGCCGAACAGGGCGGCCAGGGCCGCGGCCAGGGTGATGCGGTGCAAAGTGCCTTTCATGCTGTTCCCTTCAAAGGGGTTGACCATGCAGGCACTTTAGGAAAACCGGGGTGACCCGGTTCTGTCGCGCAGATTACTTCTTTGTAATGTTGGGTCCGCCAGGGGCCGGCCCGCGCAGGGTGATGCCGACCACCGTGCCGCCGGGGCCGGAGGCCGCATCGACCTCGCCGCCATGCATGCGGGCGATGGCGCGCACGATGGCCAGCCCCAGCCCGTGGCCCTCGCTGCGCGGCGCGCGGGCCTGGCCCGAGCGGAAGAAGCGGTCGAAGATGCGGGGCAGGTCGGCGGCGGGGATGGGGTCGCCGGGGTTGCGGACTTCGACCCGGGCGCCTTGCGGCTGCGGCTGGCAGGCCAGCACGATTTCACCGCCCCGGGGCGTGGCCTTGATGGCGTTCGAGATCAGGTTGGCCAGCGCGCGGCGCACCAGCCCGGCGTTGGCGGCGACGATGGCGTCGCCCTCGCAGCGCAGGGCCACGCCGCGCTCTTCCAGCGCGGCCTCGTAGTAGTCGGCCACCCGCCGCGCTTCGGCGGCCAGCGATACCGGCACCGGGTCGGCCGCCTGTTCGCCGCGGTCGGCGCGGGCCAGGAACAGCATGTCGTTGACCAGCGTCTTCAGGTCTTCCAGCGTTTCCAGGTTGGATTCCAGGGCCTCGCGCAGTTCGTCGGCGTCGCGGCCGCTGGACAGCGTCACCTGGGTGCCATTGATCAGCGTGGCCAGCGGCGTGCGCAGCTCGTGGGCGACGTCGGCGTTGAAACCTTCCATCTGCTGGTAGGCGGCCTGCAGCCGTTCCAGCGTGCGGTTGAACGACAGCACCAGTTCATGCAGTTCACGGTCGGTGTCGCGCAGCGGCAGGCGCAGGGCCAGGTTGTCGGGCTGGATGCGAGCGGCCTGTTCCGACAGCCGGCGCGTGGGCGCCATGCTGCGGCGCACGGCCCAGGCCGCCAGCACCACCGTAGCGCCCACCCACAGCGCGCAGATCAGCGCCAGGGCGGTGCCGTAGGCGTACAGGAACTGCGAGCTGGTGCGGGTGCTGACCGCCACCGTCAGGTGCGCCCCGGGCAGGATGCGGTCGTCGACGGCCACGCGCAGGCCGCGCATGCGGCTGCCGTCGGCCTGTTGCAGCAGCACCTGCCGGCCGGGCAGCGTGTCCAGCGTTTCGGGGGCGTCGCCGCCATAGACGGGGCGACCCTGGGCATCGACGATCCAGATGCCCAGCTGGCTCTGGCCGGTGCGCATGTCATCGAAGGTGGCGGCCAGGTCATGCAGGCCGCGCGCGCTGTTCTGCATGTCGATCAGGTGATTGATCAGCTCCAGCTTGCCGCTGACCTCGGTGATCTCCTGGCGTTCGACCTCGCGCTTGAGCGCCCAGAACAGCGTGGCGCCCGCCAGGCTGGATACCAGCAGGGCGATGGCGCCCAGCAGCAGGGTCAGGCGCGCCTGCATCGAGCGCATGCGCGGCGGTTTCATGGGCGCGCGGTCGCCGGGCGCGATTCGAGCACGTAACCCATGCCGCGCACTGTGTGCAGCAGCTTGGTCTCGAAGGGGTCATCCAGCTTGCTGCGCAGGCGCCGCACGGCCACGTCGATGACGTTGGTGTCGCTGTCGAAGTTCATGTCCCACACCTGTTCGGCCAGGGTGGTGCGCGACAGCACCTGGCCCTGGCGGCGCAGCAGCAGGGCCAGCAGGTTGAATTCCTTGGCGGTCAGGTCCAGCCGCTGGCCGCCGCGCGCGGCCTTGCGGCGCGCCAGGTCCAGTTCCAGGTCGGCCAGGCGGAACACGGTGGGTTCCTGCGAGCGGCCGCGGCGCAGCAGCGCCTGCACGCGCGCCAGCAGCTCGGAAAAGGCGAAGGGCTTGACCAGGTAGTCGTCGGCGCCGCCTTCCAGCCCGCGCACGCGGTCTTCGATGGCATCGCGCGCCGTCAGCATCAGGATGGGGGTGTCCTTGCGGGCCCGCACCGATGCCAGGATGCCGAAGCCGTCCACGCCCGGCAGCATCACGTCCAGCACGATCAGGTCGTGGTTGCCTTCCAGCGCCAGGTGCAGGCCGTTGACGCCGTCGCGCGCCAGGTCGACCACGTGACTTTGCTCCGACAGGCCCTTTTTCAGGTAGTCGGCGAGTTTGGGTTCGTCTTCGATGACCAGGATGCGCATGGCCGGAAATTTACCACCCGCGCCGCCGGTGCGGCGCGGAGGATGGGCGGGCGGCGTTCAGGCCGGCAGCGCGACGGCGATGCGGTCGGGCGGAAAGCGCAGCGTGAACAGGCTGCCCTTGCCCGGCTCGCTGCTGATGAGCAGCTCGGCGTCATGGCGCATGGCGATGTGCTTGGTGATGGCCAGCCCCAGGCCGGTGCCGCCGACGGCGCGCGAGCGGCCGCGGTCGACCCGGTAGAAGCGTTCGGTCAGGCGCGGAATGTGGCGGGCGGGAATGCCGATGCCGGTGTCCTGCACGCTGTAGCGGCCGCCGCCATCGGCGTCGCGTTCCCAGCGCACGGTGATGGTGCCGCCGTCGGGCGTGTAGCGCACGGCGTTGGTCAGCAGATTCGACAGGGCCGAGGTCAGCTCGGTTTCGGCGCCCAGCACGTCCAGCGTGTCGTCGATGTGCCATTGCAGCACGTGGCGCCCGCCGGACAGGGCCTCGATCTGCTGGCGCGCCTTTTGCAGCAGCGCGCCCATGTTGACCGCGCGCGGATCGCTGCCCGGCGACGATTCCAGGGTCGACAGCGTCAGCAGGTCTTCGACGATGGCCTGCATGCGCTGGGCCTGCTCGTGCATCATGTCGATGTACTGCGCGCGTTGTTCGGGCGGCAGGGCATCGGCCGGCATGTCGCGCAGCGTTTCCAGAAAGCCGGCCAGCACCGTCAGCGGCGTGCGCAGCTCGTGCGAGACGTTGGCCACGAAGTCGCGGCGCGTGGTTTCCAGGCGCTCGATCTGGGTGACGTCGCGCGTAATCAACAGGCGCTGGTTGCTGGCGTAGGCGGTCAGCTGCATCATCATCAGCCGTTCCTGGCCGTTCTGGCCCAGGCGTACCAAAATCGGATCCGGCCAGGATGCGCGGTGCGCGTATTCGACGAATTCCGGCGCGCGCAGCAGGTTCAGCAGGTTGTGGCCGCGATCGGCCGGCAGGCGCAGCCCCAGGTGCTGGCGCGCCATGCGGTTGCACCAGTCGATCTGGAAGTCTTCATTCAGTGTCACCGCGCCATCCGGCAGGGCCTGGGCGGCCGCCAGCATGCCTTGCATGGTGTCGCGGGTTTCGGTCAGCTCGCGGGCGCGGGCCCGGGTGTAGCGGTAGAGCGGGGCGAGGATGTCGTCCCAGGGGCCCACCGAGGCGGGGGGAGAGGTGTCCGGGTGATTGGCCCAATGGGAAACCAGGTGCAGGCGCCAGCTGCGCCAGAGCAGCATGGCGGCCAGCGCGGCGGAAAACACGATCCAGCCCGCCGGGTCTCCAATGAGCCATTGCGCCAATAGTGCCAACGCCGCCCACAGGGCGACCAGGAAGAGGGTACGCAGCCAGATCATCGTGCGGAAGTTTTACCGCGCCGGGACCTGTGCCGTAAACCGGTAGCCGCTGCCGCGCACCGTTTCCACATGGGCGTCGTGACCGCTGGGTTCCAGCGCCTTGCGCAGGCGGCGGATGTGCACGTCCACCGTGCGCTCTTCGACGAAGACGTGGTCGCCCCAGACCTGGTCCAGCAGCTGAGAGCGCGAGAACACGCGTTCCGGGTGGGTCATGAAGAAGTGCAGCAGGCGGAATTCGGTGGGGCCGATCTGCAGGGACTGGCTGTTGCCCGACAGGCGGTGCGTCACCGGGTCGAGCTTGAGGCCGCCGACGTCGATCACGTCGTCGGTCAGCTGCGGCGCGCGGCGGCGCAGCACGGCCTTGATGCGGGCCATCAGCTCTTTGGGCGAGAAAGGCTTGGTGATGTAGTCATCGGCGCCGGCTTCCAGGCCATCCACCTTGTCCTGCTCGGACCCCTTGGCGGTCAGCATGATGACGGGGACGGCGCGGGTGCGTTCATCGTTGCGCAGCTTGCGCGCCATGGCCAGGCCGGACGTGCCGGGCAGCATCCAGTCCAGCAGGATCAGGTCGGGCAGTTCGGCGCGGATGAGGGTCTGGGCCTGGTCGGCGTCGAAGGCGCGCAGCACCTTGTGCCCCGCGAAGGACAGGTTGACGGCGATCAGTTCCTGGATTGCGGGTTCGTCTTCGACGACGAGGATAGTGCTGGACATGGCGAATTGGGTACGCTTCTGAGCGCCGGCGCGGCGCGAACATTGCGATAGTATGGCCGCAATATTTCAGGTATGTGACCGCGGGTTGCGCCAGGGGGCCGGCGGGCGGCCTTGGGCAGGCCCCGATAGGCTACCATTGGACGATATATCGGGAATTCACCATGCAAAACCCCTCCGAATCGCAACATTCCGCGGATTCCGCCTCGCAATCGACTCATTTCGGCTTCCAATCGGTGCCGGAAGCCGAAAAAGCCCGCAAGGTCGCCGAAGTCTTCCATTCCGTGGCCCAGCGCTACGACATCATGAACGATTTCATGTCGGCCGGCCTGCACCGCGTCTGGAAGGCCTTCACCATCGGCCGCGCCGCCGTGCGCCCCGGCATGAAGGTCCTGGACATCGCCGGCGGCACGGGCGACCTGGCAAAGGCTTTCGCCAAGCGCGCCGGCCCCACCGGCGAGGTCTGGCTGACCGACATCAACGATTCCATGCTGCGCGTGGGCCGCGACCGCCTGGCCGACGCCGGCCTGCTGGTGCCCACGGCCGTCTGCGACGCCGAGCGCCTGCCGTTCCCGTCGGGCTACTTCGACCGCGTCAGCGTGGCCTTCGGCCTGCGCAACATGACCCACAAAGACCGCGCCCTGGCCGAAATGACCCGGGTGCTCAAGCCGGGCGGCAAGCTGCTGGTGCTGGAATTCTCGCGGGTGGCCAAGCCCCTGGCGCCCGCCTACGACTGGTATTCCTTCAATGTGCTGCCCTGGCTGGGCAAGAAGGTCGCCAAGGACGAGGCCAGCTATCGTTACCTGGCCGAATCCATCCGCATGCACCCCGACCAGGACACCCTGGCGGACATGCTGCGCTCCGCCGGTCTCGAGCGGGTGCAGTACTTCAACCTGACGGCCGGCATCGCGGCCCTGCACGAGGGTGTGCGGCTGGGCTGAGCGCCCCGGGTTCCGACGGCATTTCTTTGCCCCACGGGGAACTTGTGGGGCGACGTCTTGTCCGTTATTCTTACGTCATTCAGATTACTGTAAGAAAGTCGCGCTGAGGGCTGCACGATATCCGTGCAGCTTCCTGTTGCTCGGGGCAGCAGGGGCGCGAGTACGAGGGAGCAAAAATCCATGACCAAATTCTGTTTCTCGCGGTTTGTCGCCGCGGCGCTCATCGCCATCTCCGGCGCGGCGCTGGTGACGGCGTCGTTTGACGCCGAAGCCCGCCGTGCGGGCGGCGGCAGCAGCGTCGGCCGCCAATCCTCCAACGTGACCCAGCAGCGCCAGGCCACCACGCCGCCGTCGGCGGCCAGCAACACGGCCGGCGCCACCGCCGCCCCGGCTGCCGCCGGGGCGGCCACGGCTGGCGCCGCGGGCGCTGCCGCCAAGAGCGGCGCGTCGCGTTGGCTCGGCCCCATCGCCGGCATCGCCGCCGGCCTGGGCATCGCGGCCCTGCTGTCGCACATGGGCCTGTCCGGCGCCTTCGCCGAATTCCTGTCGTCGGCGCTCCTGATTGCCGTGGCCGTGTTCGCCATCATGTTCATCATCCGCCGCCTGCGTGGCGCGGCCCCGCGTCCGGCAACCCAAAGTGCCTTCGGCGGTGCCAACAACGCCCCGGGTCAACCGCAACAGCCTGCGTGGCGCGAAATGCTCAAGCCGGCCGCGCCGGCCGCAGCGCCCGTCGCCGCCGCCGTGGCGGCCCCGGTGGCCGATCTGCCCAAGCCGGGCGAAGACGGCAACTGGTTCGTCCCTGGCGACTTCGATACGCCTGCTTTCCTGAAGCAAGCCAAGGAACAGTTCGTGCGCATCCAGGCCGTCTGGGACAGCGGCAGCACCGACCGCCTGCGCGACTACCTGACCGACGACCTGATCACCGAGCTCAAGCCGCAACTGGCCGAGCGCGGCGCGGCGCCGAACAAGACCGAAGTCGTGCTGCTCAATGCCGAGCTGCTGGGCATTGAAACGGTGTCCGACGGCCACCTGGCCAGCGTCCGCTTCTCGGGCATGCTGCGCGAGGCGCCCGGCGCCGAGGCCTTCCGCTTCGAAGAAGTCTGGAATCTGTTCAAGCCCGCCAACGGCGGCTGGCTGTTGGCCGGCATCCAGCAGATTCCGGTGGAATTCGCCAGCTAAGCAGGCCGGCGGCATTCGCCAGACATCGCGGGCGTCCCTTGGGGGCGCCTGTCACAACCGGCCCGCCAGGGCCGGTTTTTCCATCTGCGTCGTGCACGTCCCCCATGCGTTCGCGCAAGCGGCGCCTTGTCTCCCCGGAACAACCCCCATCTAACCCGTTACACTCCCGATTTACCCATCAACTTCGTCACCCCGCCTGCGGGGCTGCGGACCGTCATGTTGCCTTTCTCGTTTCTGCCCACTCCCTCGCGGCTGGCTGTGAACGCGCTCAACGCCCTGTTGAAGCGCGAAGACTGGGCGCGCGAACGCCTGGCTCGCCATGCCGGCAAGACCGTGCGCTTCGCACTGGGCGGATTCACGCTGGGCCTGACCCTCGATAGCGAAGGCCTGGCCGCCCAGGCCGACCCGGCCGTGGTGCCCGACGTGACGCTGACCGTCGCGCCCGAGAAGCTGCCGCTGCCGCGCCTGGGCGCGGGCGGTGAAACCCCTGATTTCGCCGAGGCCACGCATATCTCCGGCGACGCCGCGCTGGCCCAGGTGGTGGCGGACCTGTCCAAGCAACTGCGCTGGGACCCCGAAGACAGCCTGGCCCGCGTGGTGGGCGACATCCCGGCGCTGCGCATCGCCGGCGGGCTGCGTGCTGCCGCTGGCGGCGCCCGCAAGGCCAGCCAGCGCCTGGCCGAGAATGTGTCCGAATACCTGGCCGAAGAAAGCGGCATGCTGCTGGGCCGCCCGGCGCTGGAGCAATGGCGCCTGGACCTGGCCGAGCTGAATGCCCGCGCCGACGCGGTGGCCCGTTCGGCCGCCGCCCTGCAAACCCGCCTGGCCACGGCCGGCGCGAAGCGGGGCGCCTGAGCCATGTTCCCGTTGCTGCGCCTCTTACGCATCATCCTGGTTTCGCTGCGCTATGGCCTGGACGAACTGGTGCTGTCCAGCCTGAACCATCCGCTGGCCACCTGCCTGTTGCGCGTCATCCGCCTGGGCACCCGTCCGCGCCAGCCGCGCGGCCAGCGCCTGCGCATGGCGCTGGAATCGCTGGGCCCGATCTTCGTCAAGTTCGGCCAGGTGCTGTCCACCCGCCGCGACCTGATTCCCGCCGACATCGCCAACGAGCTGGCGCTGCTGCAAGACCGCGTGCCGCCTTTCCCGTCGGCGCAGGCCGCGGCCTGCATCGAGGCCGCGCTGGGCGCGCCGCCCGAAAAGCTGTTCGCGCAGTTCCAGGTCGACCCGGTGGCGTCGGCCTCGATCGCGCAGGTGCACTTCGCGGTGCTGCACGACGGCCGCGAAGTCGCGGTCAAGGTGCTGCGCCCGGGCATGCTCAACATCATCGAGAAAGACCTGTCGCTGCTCAAGATCGTGGCGCGCATCATCGAGCGCCTGGGCGCCGATGGCCGCCGGCTCAAGCCGCGCGAGGTCGTGGCCGAGTTCGACAAGTACCTGCACGACGAGCTCGACCTGGTGCGCGAGGCCTCCAATTGCAGCCAGCTGCGTCGCAATTTCGGCCCCGAATCGGGCCGTGGCGACATGCTGATGGTGCCCGAGGTCATCTGGGAATACACCGCGTCCACCGTGTTCACCATGCAGCGCATGTACGGCGTGCCGGTAGGCCAGGTCGAACGCATGCGCGAGCTGGGCATCGACATTCCCACGCTGGCCCGCACCGGCGTCGAGATCTTCTTCACCCAGGTGTTCACCGACGGCTTCTTCCATGCCGACATGCACCCGGGCAACATCTACGTGTCCGACCGCCCCGAAACGCTGGGCAGCTACATCGCGCTGGACTTCGGCATCGTCGGTTCGCTGTCCGAATTCGACAAGAACTACCTGGCGCAGAATTTCCTGGCCTTCTTCCACCGCGACTACCGCCGCGTGGCGCAACTGCACATCGAGTCGGGCTGGGTGCCACCGGACACGCGCGAAGAAGAACTGGAAGGCGCCGTGCGCGCCGTCTGCGAACCGTATTTCGATCGGCCTTTGTCCGAGATTTCGCTGGGCCAGGTGCTGCTGCGCCTGTTCCAGACCTCGCGCCGCTTCAACGTCGAGATCCAGCCCCAATTGGTGCTGCTGCAGAAGACGCTGTTGAACGTCGAAGGCCTGGGCCGCCAGCTGGACCCCAACCTGGACCTCTGGAAGACCGCCAAGCCCTATCTCGAACGCTGGATGCGCCAGCGCGTCGGCATCAAGGGCCTGCGGCAAAGCCTGGAAAAAGAAGCCGCGCAGTGGTCGCAGATGCTGCCGGCCCTGCCCAGGCTGGTGCATGACCACCTGAACCGCCCGAATCTGTCGCCGGCCTTGCTGGCCGAAATGGTGCAGTTGCGGCGGGCCCAGGAGCAGAGCAACCGGCTCGTCGCGGCGCTGGTTGGGGTGCTTGCCTTGGCGATCGGGGTCGCCTTATGGGCATTGACGCGATAGGCGGCGCGATGGTGTAGTGCGATCCCCTGTCATGTTTCATTCATGAAACAGTCATCATAGCTTCGCGGGAGACGGCGAAAAATAGCGCTGCGGCGGCCAATGCAGCGTCACGCCAGCAAGCGCGTGCGCCATTCATTAATTTCTATAGCCCCACTAGCGGGACGAAAACAAGGGCAGAACATGCTTTATCCTGAACTCTTCAAGACCATGGAAGCGGTGCGCTGGAACATGGCGCACGATATTCCCTGGGGCGATTTTGATCGCAGCAAGCTCTCTGACGAGCAGGCCCAGACGATCAAGATGAACGCCATCACCGAGTGGGCGGCGCTGCCGGCCACCGAAATGTTCCTGCGCGACAATCGCGGCGACAGCGATTTCTGCGCGTTCATGTCGGTGTGGTTCTTCGAAGAGCAAAAGCATTCCCTGGTGCTGATCGAATACCTGCGCCGTTTCTGCCCTGACCTGGTGCCCACCGAAGAAGAGCTGCACAACGTGCGCTTCGAATTCGACGTGGCCCCCGAACTTGAAACGCTGATGCTGCACTTCTGCGGCGAAGTGCGCCTGAACCACTGGTACCGCCGCGCCGCCGAATGGCACACCGAACCGGTCATCAAGGCCATCTACAAGACCGTGGCCCAGGACGAAGCCCGCCATGCCGGCGCGTACCTGCAATACATGCGCCGTGCGCTGCACGACCGCGGCCAGGACACCAGCGTCCAGGCCCGCCTGGCGTTCTCCAAGATCGGCGTGCTGATGGCCTCGGCCGGCCGCACGCAGCAGGCGCTGCACCCGACCAACCTGCACGTCAACAAAGACCTGTTCCCCAATGACACGGTGCAGTCGCGCCTGCCCGAGCCGGGCTGGCTGGAACACTGGCTGGACACGCAGATCCGTTTTGACGGCGTCTGGGAACAGAAAGTCGCCACGCGCATCCTGCACATCCTGTCCAAGCTCATGGATCGCAGCTTCGAGTCCGTCAAGGACCTGAACCGCTACCGCAAGGAAATGACCGCGCTGGTGATGCCCAAGGACAAGGAAATCATCCTGGCCGGCGCCTGAGTACAATCGCGCCATGCCTGCCGCCCGTTTCGAATCCAAAGTCCTGTCCCGTGACGACTGCGTCGCCGCGGTCGCTGCCGGCCGCCTGCCGCGGCCGCTGGTGTTCACCAATGGTGTCTTCGACATCCTGCACCGGGGCCACGCCACCTATCTCGACCAGGCCGCCCAACTGGGCGCCACGCTGGTCGTGGCGGTCAACACCGACGAATCGGTGCGCCGCCTGGGCAAGGGCGAAGAACGCCCGCTCAACCGCATGGAAGACCGCGCCGCGCTGCTGGCGGCGCTGGGATTCGTCACGGTGGTCACCTCGTTTCACGAAGACACCCCCGAAGCCCTGATCGGGCAGCTCAAGCCCGACCTGATCGTCAAGGGGGGCGACTACGACATGGAAAAACTGCCCGAAACCGCCCTGGTGAAATCCTGGGGCGGCCGGGCGGTGGCCATTCCGTTCGAGTTCGAACGGTCCACCACGGCGCTGGTCAAGAAGATCCAGGGCGCGTAGCCGCAAGCCGGACTGCGCCCATGGACAAGGCGGCCTGCGGGCCGCCTTGTTGCATTCGGGGAGCAAATTCGGGGGGGCGATTCAGCGCGGTTCGCGCAGCAGCCGGTTGATCGCGTCCAGATCCGTTTCGGCCAGGATGCCGCTGGTGGCCTTCAGGCGCAGCCCCGACAGCACGGTGCTGTAGCGGGCCAGCGCCAGGTCGCGCTGGGTGGCGTAGAGCTGCTGCTGGGCGTTGAGCACGTCCAGGTTGATGCGCACGCCCACCTCGTAGCCGGTACGGTTGGCCTCGACGGCGGCGCGGCTGGATTTTTCGCCGGCTTCCAGGGCCTGGATGCGGGCGAGGCCGCTGGTCACGCCGGTGTAGTACTGGCGAGCGGCTTGCACGGCCTGGCGGCGCGCGGCCTCGAAGTCATAGCGGGCCTTTTGTTCGAGCTGCACCTTTTCGGTGACCTGCGACGATACGCCGCCGCCTGAATACAGCGGAATCGACAGCACCACGCCGATGCTGCTGTCGATGGGCTTGCCCGGCGCGCCGTTGCGCATCACGGCGTCGCTGGCGCTGCCGCTGGTGGCGCGCAGATTCAGGGTGGGGTAGTGGCCGCTCTTGGCGATCTGGATTTCGCGCCCGGCGATGCGGGTCAGCAGCTGCGCGCGCAGCACGTCCAGGCTGGAGGCCTCGGCCTGGGTGCTCCAGTCGGCCACGCGGGCGGGCTGCGGGGCGGGCAATTGCACACCGTACGGCAGTTCGGCCAGGGCGCCGGGCGGGGTGCCGATGATCTTGGCGAGTTCGTCGCGGCGCACGTCCAGGTCGTTCTGCAGCCGCAGTTCCTGGGCCACCACCAGGTCGTAGCGCGCCTGCGCTTCGTAGGTGTCGGTGATGGTGGCGTTGCCCAGCTCGAAGTTGCGCTTGGCCGATTCCAGCTGGCCGGCCACGGCGGCCTTTTCGGCCTCGGTGGCGGTCAGGGTGTCCTGCGCGTACAGCACGTTGAAATAAGCGTCGGCCACGCGCAGCAGCAGGTCTTGATAGGCCTGCTGCAACTGCACTTCGACGTCGGCGACGATCAGCCTGGACTGCTCGAAATTCTGCCAACGGCCCCAGTCGAACAGGGGCTGGGTGAGGGCCAGATCCCAGACACCGCGGCCGCCGCTATAGGCGACACCGCCGCGGGTGCTGCGGGTCTGCTGGTAGGCGCCGCCGGCGCCGGCCGAGACTTCGGGCAGCAGCAGGGCTCGCGCCTGGGGTTCTTTTTCCAGGCCGGCACGGTAGTTGGCGCGCGCCGCAGCATAGATGGGGTCGTTGCCGAGCGCGGCCTGCCATACCTGCATCAGGTTCTGTGCAGACGCGGGCGACGGACCGACGCTTGCGGCGGAGGTAAAAACCAGTAAAGCCGTAAGCAGTCGGACGCGCATGATCTGTCAGGAGGAGGGGGGTGCTCCAGGTGACCCGGGGCCCGTTTGCCGGCCGGCGCACGCGGGTCGGAAGGGCGGGGCCGGCAGGGCCCCACCCCGGAGGGACTCAGAACTTGAACTGCGATACCGTGGCGCCGCGCAGGGGCTTGATGACCGTTTCGAACAGATTCACGGTTTCAAAGCTGGCGGCGGTGGTGCGGGTGATGCGACAGGCGGTCATGACGGGGGCCTGGCCCACGACGACGACCAGGCGGCCGCCCACGCGCAGCTGGTACTTCAGCGCGTCGGGTACGACCGGCACCGAGCCGGTGACCAGGATAGCGTCGTATTCGGTGGAGCCCCAGCCGTTGCGGCCGTCGCCGGTTTCGACCTTGACGTTGGTGACGTTGTTCATCTGCAGGTTCTGCTGCGCGAACGTGACCAGGCGGCTGTCGATCTCGACCGAGGTGACCTGTTGGGCCAGGTAGCCCAGGAGGGCGGCCTGGTAGCCCGAGCCCGTGCCGATTTCCAGCACGCAGTCGGACTTGCTCAGTTGCAGTTCCTGCGCCAGGCGGGCTTCGACCTTGGGGGCGAGCATGGTCTGGCGGGTGTTGACCGCATTGATTTCCAGCGGCAGTTCCAGGTCGGAAAACGCCAGGGCGCGCAGGGCGGGCGGCACGAATTGTTCGCGGCGCACGTCAAACAGCGCTTGCAGCACGTTGGCGTCCAGGACGTCCCACGGGCGGATCTGCTGTTCCACCATGTTGAAGCGGGCTTGTTCTACGTCGGGCAGGGTCGAAGCGTTCATGACGGTCAGAAAAAACAGAGGAATCAACTGACCATTGTACCGATTCGTAGCGTCCTGTGACGCGACGGGGCGCGACGGAGACGTTACAGGCCGGACCGACCGTTCAGGCTTGCCGGTCGGCCCACCGGCCAGGCCCGCACGGGGCCTGCCGGATGTAACCGCCCTCGGGCGGATGTGGCCATTGGCCGCACCCGGCGCCCGGGAATCACCACCAGCCGTGGAAGTGGTGCACGGGGCCGTGGCCCGAGCCGACCGACAGGCGCTCGGCGTGGCGGATGGCTTCGGTCAGGTAGGCCTTGGCGCGGCGGGCGGCTTCGGGCACGTCTTCGACCTGGGGCAGCAGGGCGGCCAGGGCGGCCGACAGGGTGCAGCCGGTGCCGTGGGTATTGGCGGTGTCGATGCGGTGGCCGGGCAGCTCGATCATGCGGTCGCCGTCGTGCAGCAGGTCGATGGTTTCGCTGCCGGGCAGGTGGCCGCCCTTGACCAGCACCCAGCGCTGGCCGGAATGGGCCAGCTTGTTGCGCAGGCGCTCGGCCACGCGGCGCATTTCCTTGACCGTTTCGACGGGCCGCTCTTCGAGCAGCACGCCGGCTTCGGGCAGGTTGGGCGTGAGCAGGGTGGTCTGGGGCAGCATGGCTTCGCGCATGGCGCCGACGGCCTCGCGTTCGAGCAGCAGGTCGCCGCTCTTGGCGACCATGACCGGGTCCAGCACCACATGGACGGGTGCCCATTTGGCCAGCTTTTCGGCCACCACCTGGATCACCGGTTTCTGGCCCAGCATGCCGATCTTGACCGCGTCGATGCGCACGTCGGCGAACAGGGTGTCGATCTGCAGGCCGACGAAGTCGGGCGGCACGGGCGAAATGCCGGTGACGCCCTGGGTGTTCTGGGCGGTCAGGGCGGCAATGATGGCGCAGCCATAGGCGCCCAGGGCGCTCATGGCCTTGACGTCGGCCAGGACGCCGGCGCCACCCGAGGGGTCGACGCCGGCGATGGTCAGCGCGTTGGGAATGCGGCGCTCGCCGGCGGCCGATTGGCGGCTGCTCATTTGGCGGCGCCGGGGGCGGCGGTGATCAGGCCTTCGGTAGGCGAGCTGGGCGCGCCGCTGTACAGCTTTTTCGGCATGCGGCCGGCCAGGAAGGCCTCGCGGCCGGACTCCACGCCCTTTTTCATCGCGCTGGCCATCAGCACCGGGTCGCGCGCGGCGGCGATGGCGGTGTTCATCAGCACGGCGTCGCAGCCCAGTTCCATGGCGATGGCGGCGTCGGACGCGGTGCCCACGCCGGCATCCACCACCACCGGCACACGGGCCTGGTCGATGATCAGGCGCAGGTTCCAGGGGTTCAGGATGCCCATGCCCGAGCCGATCAGCGAGGCCAACGGCATGACGGCCACGGCGCCCAGGTCTTCCAGCATGCGGCACTGGATGGGATCGTCGGTGCAATAGACCATGACCTTGAAGCCTTCGTCGACCAGGGTCTTGGTGGCCTTGAGCGTTTCGGGCATGTTCGGGAACAGGGTGTGCGAGTCGCCCAGCACTTCCAGCTTGACCAGGTCATGGCCGTCGAGCAGCTCGCGCGCCAGGCGCAGCGTGCGCACGGCGTCGTCGGCCGTGTAGCAGCCGGCGGTGTTGGGCAGCAGCGTGAATTTGGACGGCGGCACGTAGTCGAGCAGGTTGGGCTCGCCGGCATTCTGGCCGATGTTGGTGCGGCGGATGGCGACCGTGACGATTTCGGTGCCGCTGGCGTCCAGCGCCGCGCGGGTCTGTTCGAAGTCCTTGTACTTGCCGGTGCCGACGAGCAGGCGCGACGAGTAGGCGCGGCCGGCGATGCTGAGAGTGTCTTGAGTGGTCATGGCGGTGTTTCAAAGGGCGGGCGCGCGCTGCGGGACCCGCGGGGGCTGGCTGATGATCAGGCGGATCAACGGGTCGATCACGGCGGGTTGATCACGGTTACGCGAATCATAAAGCACCGGGGGCGGGCGCCGTTCCAGAAACCGCGCTTCCTGCATGGCTTGCAAGGCGGACGGTTGCCGGCGGCTGGCTGAAATCGCGCCGGACCTGGCCGGCAGGACGCCCCTGCCTACGGCGTGCGCACCCGCTCCAGGTCGGCGCACAACTGCTCGGCCGCATCGACCAGGCGCGGGCCCGGGCGGTAGAGCGCGTCGGCGTCGATGCCGTAGACGTGGCCGGCCTGCGCGGCGGGCAGCCCCATGGCGCGCCAGGCGGCCAGGTTGCGGGCGGTGTCGGCGGGCGTGGACACGCCGGCCAGCACGGCGTCGGGGCGCGCGGCCAGCACGTTTTCCAGGCCTACCTGCGGCGCCACCACGGGCGCCTGGGCGAACACATTGACGCCGCCGCACAGGCGCAGGGCGTCGCTGACGATGCTGGCGTGGTTCAGGGTGTAGATCGGGTCCAGCCCGGCCTGCACGAACACGCGCACGGGGGGGCGGGACGCATAGCGCGCGGCCAGGGCGTCGAGCCGGTCGCGCAGGGCCCGGGCGGCCGGACCGGCGGTGGCTTCGGTGCCGAACAGGACGCCGAAGCGTTCGATGGCGTCGGGGATGGCGGCCAGCGTCTGCGGATCGCTGTAATAGACCGGCACGCCCAGCTTGTCCATGACGGGCACCAGCGGGGCGGCGGCCGACGGCTGCCAGGCGATCACCAGGTCGGGCCGCACGGACGCCACGCGTTCGGGGTCGGGCTGGGTGCCGTCGCCGATGACGGGCAATTGGCGGGCGGCGGGCGGATAGTCGCTGCCGCGGATGGTGGCAATCAGGTAAGGGCCGGCGCCCGCGGCGTAGACCAGCTCGGTGGCATGCGGCGCCAGGGTGATGGCGCGGCGGGCCGGGGCGGCCAGGTCGATGCTGCGGCCGCGGTCGTCCTGCGCGTGGATCGCGGGGGGATCCGCGGCGCTGCCCGCAGCCGGCCTGAAGGCCAGTAACGGCCCCAGGAGGGCAAGGGCAAGCGCGCGCGGGAGCTTCATGCCCGGCAGCTCAGTAGCGCACCGTCAGCGAGGCGTAGAAGTTGCGGCCAGGCGCGGGGTACAGGTTGTAGTTGGCAACCGGGCCCAGCATTTCGAACGACGCGTTGCCGCCGCGGATGCCGTAGGTGGCGTACTTGCGGTCCAGCAGGTTGTTCACGCCCAGCGCGCCTTCGATGTTGCGGGTGAACTTGTAGGCCACCTTGGTATTGAAGAGCACGTAGGCGTCCAGCTCCGTGTCGAACTGGTTGGCCTGGTCGTTGTCCATGCGCGACTTGCCCACGTATTGCGCCGACACGTTCCACAGGAAGGCGTCGGTGGGGCGCCAGGTCACGCCGGCGTTGGCCAGCCACTTGGGCGCCAGCGGCACGGTCTTGCCCGACAGGTCCACGCCGGCGTAGGTGCCCGAACGGAATTGCGCTTGCATCCAGGTCACGTTGGCGTCCAGCGTGATGCTGCTGGTCAGGGCGTGGTGGCCTTCCAGCTCGACGCCTTGGCGGCGGGTCGGGTCCAGATTGGTGTTGGCGCCGGTGCCCGGGCCCCACATGCCGTCGGCCAGCGGGTTGTACTGGATTTCGTTGGTCAGGTCATAGCGGAACCACGACAGGCGGGCGCTGCTCTTGTCCGAGGCCCAGGTCACGCCCAGTTCCTTGTCGGTGGACGTCTGCGGGGCCAGCGGCGACTGCACCGACAGCGCTTCGTCGGCGTTGGGCAGGCGGAAGCTGCGGCCGACCTTGCCGTACAGGCCGAAGCCGGCGGCCAGGTCCTGGCGCACGCCCAGTTGCCAGGCGGTCAGGTGACGGCCCTTGTCCGATTCCTCGCCCGAGCCGGAAATCACTTCCAGTTTGTCCGACGCGTACTGGCGGCGCACGCCCATGGTGACGTAGGTGCTGTCGGTGGCGCGGATCTGGCCTTCGGCGAACAGGCCGTACTGGTGCTGGCGCGACTGCCACTTGGACGGTTCGAAGTCGTAGTAGGCGTTCTGGTCGGCGGTGGTCTTGGCTTCCTGCGCATCGGCGCCGAACACCAGGCTGTGGCCGCCGTTGATCGGCAGGCGGTAGCGCAGGCTGGCCAGGTTTTCCTGCAGCTTCTGGTCGCGCAGCGTGTCGCCGAAACCGTCGTACGACAGGCCGTTCAGCTTCTTCTCGCGGGTCGAGGCGTCGGCGTACAGGGTGCCCACGCCGATCTGCTGCTCGACCTGCAGGCCGAAGGTGTTGGTGGTCGTCTTGACGTAATCGACCTTGTTCTTGGAACCGCGCGGGTCGCTCTCGAACTGGTTTTCACCCGTGGTCGGGTTGATCAGGCGCGGGCCCGGCAGGTCCAGCTTCTGCGTGGTGGTGTTGCCGTACAGGCGGATCGAGCCGTTGTCGTGGCGGAACGTGATGCCACCGCCGCCGCCGTCGCGGGTTTCGCCGCTGTGGTCGCGATAGCCGTCGCTGCGCAGCGACTGCAGGTAGGCGTCCACGCCGACCTTCTGGTTGTTCATGGCCACGGCGGCGTCGTACTGGCGCAGGCCGTAGCTGCCGAAGGTGGCGGTGGCGCGGGCGGTCACCGGTTCCTTCGAGAAGTCCTTGCGGGTGATGATGTTGATCACGCCGCCGGTCGTGCCGCCGCCGTATTGCACCGAACCGCTGCCACGCACGATTTCCACGCGCTCGACCTGGTCCAGCGGCACCACGCCCAGGCTGGGGGCCGACAGGTCGTTGGTGTTCTGCTTGACGCCGTCGATCATGATCAGCGTGTTGCTGGCGCCGGTGATGCCGAAGCCGCGCAGGTCGACGATGGCGTTGTCGCTGGCGCTGCTGGTGTTGATCAGGTGGATGCCGGCCTGGGTCGACAGCAGGTCCTGCATGGTGCGCGCGCTGCTGGCGGCGATGTCCTCGGCCGTGATGACCGAGATGGACACCGGCAGCGTGCGGCCGTCGGTCGGCACGCGCTGGGCGGTGACGGTGATGGCGTCGAGTTCGGCGGGGGAGGCGGGGGCAGAGGCTTGCTGGGCTGCCGACAGGGCGGGAGCGGAACAGAGCAGGGCACCGGCGTAGCGCCGGATGGAGCGGGATTTCATCTACATAACCTCGATGCGACCCGCGACCCCGCAGGTCAATCACGATGGGGAGGCTGTCCATGCCGGCAGCGGCCCGGCAACGGGCGCCGGGGCGGACATCCTGGCGATCGAACTGGCCGGTATCGGGCTGCCATGGGCGCATTGCGCACATGGGGACCGTTGCGGGGGCAGCACAGGCTGGATGCCGGCCGGGCCTGCCTTGTGGGCGGCGAGGGGCCAGCGTCTTCCTGTTTCCCGTTTACCTTTCGCACGCGGCCGGGCAAGT
Organism: Achromobacter sp. 1014246743; assembly: GCF_059760725.1. NCBI lineage: Bacteria > Pseudomonadati > Pseudomonadota > Betaproteobacteria > Burkholderiales > Alcaligenaceae > Achromobacter > Achromobacter sp. 1014246743. The sequence goes on along the minus strand of NZ_JCBANA010000083.1, from coordinate 5,140 downwards.
GTTGCGTTCTTGCCCGCCCTGTTGCGCCGAAAGCACCGGTTCGGGGCCGAAACTGTATCACCGCGGGGCGCAATCGCGCCCATTTTGTTACGATCAGGACTTGTTTTTTCGGCGTTTATCGCTTTTTAGCGACAATTGCGCAGCCTCTGGCGCCGCCGCCCAACCCCATCCGGACCTGAACGTGTCGTATCCCCGCCTGCCTTATCCGCCCGAAAGCTATACCCGCGGCGGCGACTTCGCCCGCCTGCTCGGCCAGCGCATCCTGATCCTGGATGGGGCCATGGGCACGATGATCCAGCGCTACAAGCTGGGGGAAGCCGATTTCCGCGGCCAGCGCTTCGCCGACCACGGCAAGGACCTGAAGGGCGATAACGAGCTGCTGTCGCTGGTGCGCCCCGACGTGATTTCGGAGATCCACCGCCAGTACCTGGAAGCCGGCGCCGACGTCATCGAAACCAATACCTTCGGCGCCACGTCGATTGCGCAGGGCGACTACGACCTGCCGGAACTGGCCTATGAACTGAATCGGGTGTCGGCCCAGCTGGCGCGCGAGGCCTGTGACCAATACAGCACGCCCGACAAGCCGCGCTTCGTGGCCGGCGCGCTGGGCCCGCAGCCCAAGACCGCCTCGATCTCGCCCGACGTGAACGACCCGGGCGCGCGCAACGTCACCTTCGACGAATTGCGGGTCGCCTATATAGAACAGCTGAACGGCCTCTTGGACGGTGGCATCGACATCGTCCTGATCGAAACCATTTTCGACACGCTCAACGCCAAGGCGGCCATTTTCGCCACCGAGGAAGTGTTCGAGGAACGCGGCATCCGCCTGCCGGTCATGATTTCGGGCACGGTGACCGACGCGTCCGGCCGGATCCTGTCGGGCCAGACCGTCGAGGCCTTCTGGAACTCGGTGCGCCATGCCCGCCCGGTGACCATCGGCCTGAACTGTGCGCTGGGCGCGGCCCTGATGCGCCCCTACGTGGCCGAGCTGTCCAAGATCTGCGACACCTACGTCTGCGTGTACCCCAACGCCGGCCTGCCCAATCCGATGGCCGAGACCGGCTTTGACGAAACGCCGGCCGACACGTCGGCGCTGCTGGAAGAATTTGCCCGCGCCGGGCTGGTGAACATGTCGGGCGGCTGCTGTGGCACCACCCCGGACCACATCCGCGCCATTGCCGAGAAGGTCACGGCGCTGACGCCGCGCGTCGTGCCCGACATTCCGGTCAAGACCCGCCTGTCGGGCCTGGAGCCGCTCAACATCGACGAAGACACGCTGTACGTCAACGTCGGCGAGCGCACCAACGTGACGGGCAGCAAGATGTTCGCGCGCCTGATCCGCGAAGAAAAATACGACGAGGCGCTGGCCGTGGCCCGCCAGCAGGTCGAGAACGGCGCGCAGATCATCGACATCAACATGGACGAGGCCATGCTGGATTCGGTGGCCTGCATGCACCGCTTCCTGAACCTGATCGCTTCCGAACCCGACATCGCCCGGGTGCCGGTGATGATCGACAGCTCGAAATGGGAAGTTATCGAGACCGGCCTGAAGTGCGTGCAGGGCAAGCCGGTGGTGAACTCGATTTCCATGAAGGAGGGGCTGGAACCCTTCCGCCACCACGCCCGCCTGTGCCGCCGCTACGGCGCCGCGGTGGTGGTGATGGCGTTCGACGAACTCGGCCAGGCCGACACGCTGGAGCGCCGCAAGGAAATCTGCGGCCGCGCCTACAAGATCCTGGTCGAGGAAGAAGGCTTCCCGCCGGAAGACATCATCTTCGATCCCAACGTGTTCGCGGTCGCCACCGGCATCGACGAGCACAACCACTACGCCGTGGACTTCATCGAAGGCACGCGCTGGATCCGCGAGAACCTGCCCCACGCCCGCATTTCGGGCGGGGTGTCCAACGTCAGCTTCTCGTTCCGCGGCAACGAGCCGATGCGCGAAGCCATCCACACCGTGTTCCTGTACTACGCGGTCAAGGAAGGCATGACGATGGGCATCGTCAACGCGGGCCAGCTGGGCGTGTACGCCGACCTGGACCCGACGCTGCGCGACCTGGTCGAAGACGTGGTGCTGGACCGCGCCGTGCCGGTCGGCAAGACCGACCCGGCCGACGAACGCACCCCGACAGAACGCCTGGTGCAGTTCGCCGACACGGTGAAGGGCTCGGGCGCCAAGAAGGAAGAAGACCTGGCCTGGCGCAATGCCGAGGTCGAGGCGCGCCTGTCGCACGCGCTGGTGCACGGCATCACCGCCTTCATCGTCGAAGACACCGAAGAAGTGCGCCAGAAGATCGCCGCACGCGGCGGCCGCCCGATCGAAGTGATCGAAGGCCCGCTGATGGACGGCATGAACGTGGTGGGCGACCTGTTCGGCGAAGGCAAGATGTTCCTGCCGCAGGTGGTGAAATCGGCGCGCGTCATGAAGCAGGCCGTGGCCCACCTGATTCCGTTCATCGAAGAGGAAAAGCGCCAGATCGCGGCCGCCGGCGGCGACGTGCGCGCCAAGGGCAAGATCGTCATCGCCACGGTCAAGGGCGACGTGCACGACATCGGCAAGAACATCGTGTCGGTGGTCCTGCAATGCAATAACTTCGAAGTCGTGAACATGGGCGTGATGGTGCCCTGCGCCCAGATCCTGGAAAAGGCCAAGGAAGAGAATGCCGACATCGTCGGCCTGTCCGGCCTGATCACGCCCAGCCTCGAGGAAATGGCCTACGTCGCCTCGGAAATGCAGCGCGACGAGTACTTCCGCAGCCGCAAGGTGCCGCTGATGATCGGCGGCGCCACCACCAGCCGCGTGCACACTGCCGTGAAGATCGCGCCGAACTACGAAGGTCCGGTGATCTACGTGCCGGACGCCAGCCGTTCGGTCGGCGTGGCCACCAACCTGATGTCGGACCAGGCGGACGCCTACCTGGCCGAACTGGCCGAGGAATACGAGGACGTGCGCCGCCGCCACGCCAACCGCAAGGCCACGCCGATCCTGCCGCTGGCCGAGGCGCGCGCCTCGCGGCCGCAGATCGACTGGGACGCCTACACGCCGCCGCGGCCCAAGTTCATCGGCCGCCGTGCCTTCAAGAGCTACGACCTGGCTGAAATATCCAAGTACGTGGACTGGGGCCCGTTCTTCCAGACCTGGAGCCTGTTCGGGCCGTTCCCGGCGATTCTGGACGACAAGGTCGTGGGCGAGCAGGCCCGCAAGGTCTACGCCGACGGCCAGGCCATGATGAAGCGCATCGTCGAAGGCCGCTGGCTGACCGCCAACGGCGTGGTCGGCTTCTACCCGGCCAACAGCGTCAACGATGAAGACATCGAGGTCTACAAGGACGAAACCCGCAGCGAAGTGCTGTTCACCTACCGCAACCTGCGCCAGCAGGGCGCCAAGCGCGAAGGCGTCAGCAACAAGTCGCTGTCGGACTTCATTGCGCCCAAGTCCAGCGGCAAGCTGGACTACATCGGCATGTTCGCGGTCACGGCCGGCCTGGGCATCGAAAAGAAGGAAGCCGAATTCGAGAAGGCGCTGGACGACTATTCCAGCATCATGCTCAAGTCGCTGGCCGACCGCCTGGCCGAAGCCTTCGCCGAATGCCTGCACGCTCGCGTGCGCCAGGACCTGTGGGGCTATGCGGCCGACGAGGCGCTGTCCAACGAAGACATGATCGCCGAGAAATACGTGGGCATCCGCCCGGCGCCCGGCTACCCGGCCTGCCCGGAACACGTCATCAAGACCGACATGTTCCGCGTGCTGGACGGCGCCGACATCGGCATGATGCTGACCGACAGCTACGCCATGTTCCCGGCGTCCAGCGTATCGGGCTTTTACTTCAGCCACCCGCAGTCGCAGTATTTCAACGTCGGCATCATCGGCGAAGACCAGTTGCAGGACTACGCCGCCCGCAGCGGCCGCAGCCTGGAAGACCTCAAGCGCACCCTGGCGCCGAACCTGGGCTGATCCCGCCCCAGGCCGCAGTCCCCAAGCGCCGCCCCGGCTCGTCCGGCGCGGCGCTTTGTTTTGTCCCCGATGGTTCACCACCCTGATAGTGGTAAACCATGATGTGCCAAATTGGTAAACCAAATAATATTTGGTCCAACCAATTTTAACTGCCATGACACTACAACTGATCCCCAAGCCCGAGGAACCCGCCGCCAGGCCCGTGGCCGACCGTGCCTACCTGCGGCTGGCCGCGCAGATCCAGGCGCTGGTCGCCCAGGGAGAATTCGCGGTGGGCAAGCGCCTGCCGGCCGAGCGCGCGCTGGCCGAACGCTTCGATGTCAGCCGCACCTCGCTGCGCGAGGCCATCATCGCGCTGGAACTGCAGGGCGTGGTGGAAGTGCGCGGCGGCTCGGGCATCTATGTCTGCGAACCGCCCGCCGGCGTGGCCCGCCTGCCGGCCACGCAAGAGCCGGGCGCCGGGCCGTTCGAACTGCTGCGCGCCCGCTGCCTGATCGAATCCGAAATCGCCGCGCTGGCGGCCACCACCCGCAACGACGCCGACCTGGACCGCATCTTCGAAGCGCTGACGACCATGCGCGAACAGATGATGAACAAGGCGGCCAACGAGGCCGCCGACCGGGCCTTTCACCTGTACATCGCGCAGTCCACGGGCAACAGCGTGCTGCTGGGCACGGTGTCGGCGATGTGGGACCAGGCCCAGGGACCCATCTGGGAAAAGATCGAACAGCATTTCCACACCCAGGAATTGCGCCAGGCCTCGCAGGAAGACCATCAGCGCATCTTCAGCGCGTTGGTGGCCCGCGATGCGGACGGCGCGCGCCTGGCCATGCGCGGCCATCTGGAACGCGTCATCGGCGAATTCGCGCAAGGGTGGCGCTAACGCGGCAACGGCAGGCGGCCCCCGGCTGAGCGCGGAAGATACCGCGCCCCGGAACCGGGCTGATTCGAATCAGGAGACAAGCAATGCAGCAAACGAACAAGGGGAGCCGCACCGCGACAGGTGGGGCGGCCATCCGTGGGGCGGCCATCCGTGGGGCGGCGCGTCGCGTGCGGGCCCTTCGCACGGCGGCCAGCGCGCTGTCGGCAGGCCCGCTGGCCCTCCCCCCCCCGGCCCCGCCCGGCGCGGTCCCGCCGGGCGCCCCCCTGGGGCCGAGGCCCCGCGCCCCGGTCACACCCGAGAGG
>NZ_JCBANA010000082.1:0-27111 GCF_059760725.1 Achromobacter sp. 1014246743 | reverse complement strand
GATGGCGTCAGAGGTGAGAGACAGGGGTTTAGTCTTCAGAACAGGGTCAGGCACCTAAGGGAGCCGCAGAAACTCACCTGTCTCTCGTGGAATGGTAGCTAACCATCCCAGGGCTCAAGATACAAGGCAGTCGCCGAAGGCGACAACGAAGATGACGAAGGGGCAGTCCGGAGCGAACGCTCCGGACCGCAATCGTGGGCGCCCGCCCCGCATGCCACCGCCGCAAGGGACGACCCACGAAGAACAATTCAATCCACCACAAAAAAAACGGCGCCCAAGGCGCCGTTCCCTAATTCACCAGCAAAGCATCACCGCTTCTGCTTCAACTGCGACAAATCCCGCACAGCCCCCCGATCCGCAGAAGTCGCCAACGCCGCATAAGCCTGCAACGCCAACGACACAACCCGCTCCCGATCCACAGGCTCCCAAGCATTCTCCCGAGCTTCCATAGCAGCCCGACGCCGAGCCAGCTCCGAATCGGAAACCGCCAGATGCATCTTCCGATTCGGAATATCGATCTCGATCGTATCGCCGTCTTCCACCAGCCCGATCGTGCCGCCTTCCGCTGCTTCCGGCGACGCATGCCCGATCACCAGCCCCGACGAGCCCCCCGAAAAACGCCCGTCCGTAAACAGCGCGCACGTCTTGCCCAGGCCCTTGGACTTCAAGTAAGACGTCGGGTACAGCATCTCTTGCATACCAGGACCGCCCTTCGGGCCTTCGTAGCGGATCACCACCACGTCGCCCTCCACGATCTTGTCGCCCAGAATGCCTTCCACCGCGTCGTCCTGGCTCTCGAACACCCGCGCACGGCCCGTGAAGACCCATTGCGACTCGTCCACGCCAGCCGTCTTCACAATGCAGCCCTTCTCGGCCAGATTGCCGTACAGCACCGCCAGGCCGCCGTCCTTCGAGTAGGCGTTTTCCTTGCTGCGGATGCAGCCCGTCTTGCGGTCCGTATCCAGCGTCAGGAACGTCGCGTCCTGGCTGAACGCCACCGTCGTCGGGATGCCGCCCGGGGCCGCGCGGTAGAACTTCTGCGCCGCTTCACCCGCGCCGCCCGCCACGTCCCATTGCTGGATCGCGTTGCCCAGCGTGCCGCTGTGCACGTTGCCGCAGGACAGGTCCAGCAGGTCCGCACGCGCCAGTTCACCCAGGATGCCCAGGATGCCGCCGGCGCGGTGCACGTCTTCGATGTGGTACTTGTCGGTGGCGGGCGCCGCCTTGCACAGGCACGGCACCTTGCGCGAAATGCGGTCGATGTCCGCCATCGTGAAATCCACGCCCGCTTCCTGCGCCGCGGCCAGCAAATGCAGCACCGTGTTCGTCGAACCGCCCATCGCCACGTCCAGCGCCATCGCGTTTTCAAACGCGGACTTGGTCGCGATGCTGCGCGGCAGCACCGACGCGTCTTCTTCCACGTAATAGCGGCGGCACAGGTCCACCACCAGGCGGCCGGCCTGCTCGAACAGGCCCTTGCGCCAGGCGTGCGTGGCCACGATCGTGCCGTTGCCCGGCAGCGCCAGGCCGATCGCCTCGGTCAGACAGTTCATCGAGTTGGCCGTGAACATGCCGGAACAGGAACCGCACGTCGGGCACGCGCTGCGTTCGACTTCCGCCACTTCCGCGTCCGACACCTTCGGGTCGGCCGCCTTGATCATCGCGTCGATCAGGTCGATCTTGGCGATGACCTTGCCGTCCGTCGGCGACTTGACCTTGCCCGCTTCCATCGGACCGCCCGACACGAACACCACCGGGATGTTCAGGCGCATCGCGGCCATCAGCATCCCCGGGGTGATCTTGTCGCAGTTCGAGATGCAGACCATCGCGTCGGCGCAGTGCGCGTTCACCATGTATTCGACCGAGTCGGCGATCAGTTCGCGCGACGGCAGCGAATACAGCATGCCACCGTGCCCCATGGCGATGCCGTCATCGACGGCGATGGTGTTGAATTCCTTGGCGACGCCGCCGGCCGCTTCGATTTCCTTGGCAACCAGCGCACCCAGGTCACGCAGGTGCACGTGGCCCGGCACGAACTGCGTGAACGAATTGACCACCGCGATGATCGGCTTGCCGAAATCTCCGTCCTTCATGCCGGTGGCGCGCCAGAGGGCGCGGGCGCCGGCCATATTGCGGCCGTGGGTCGAGGTGCGGGAACGGTAGTGCGGCATGATCTTGTCTCAGGCGGTTAGCGTGGGCGGCAAAACGGTAAATAATACGCTGGTTCCGGCCGGCAGCGCCCGCAGGCCACCCTGGGGCCGTTACATGGCCATCAGGCGGACGCCGCGCCGCGGGCCGCGAATGCGCTGGGCGGCTCGCCCAGGGCCTTGCGAAACATCGCTGCGAACGCGCTCGGGCTTTCGTAGCCCAGGTCCAGCGCCACGTCCAGCACCCGGTCGCCGCGCGCCAGCCGCTCCATTGCCGCCAGCAGCCGCGCCTGCTGGCGCCAGCGGCCGAAGGTCATGCCCGTATGGCGCAGGAACAGCCGATGCACCGTCTTGGGGTCCACCCCCAATTCCCGCGCCCAGTCGGCCGCGCCCGCCTGACGCTCCGGATGGCGCACGATGGCGCGGCAGATGCGGGCCAGGCGCGGCTCGGCCGGCTGCGGCAGGTGCAGCGGCAGCACCGGCTCCTGTTTCAGCTCGTCCAGCAGCAGCATCATCAGGCGGCCGTCGCGCGTGCCGGGCGTCCAGTCCAGCGGCACCTCGGCCGCCGCCACCATCAGCTCGCGCAGCAGCGGCGACACCGACAGCACGCAGCATTGCGCCGGCAGATGCGCCACCGCGCCCGGCTCGACGAACACCGTGCGCATGCGCGGCTCGCCGCTCATGCGGATGGCGTGCGGCATCCACGCCGGCACCCAGACGCCACGCGTGGGCGGCACCACCCAGATGCCGGCGTCGGTATCCACCACCATCACCCCCGAGATCGCGTACAGCAGCTGCGAGCGGCGATGCCGGTGGCGCCGCACGCGATGGCCGTCCTCGTAGTCCACCGCCAGCCCGGCCACCGGGCGCAGCGAGGATTCGTAGGGAAACAGGTCCAGGTCGGCAGGCTTGCGCGCCTTGGGTGGGTTTGACGGCGGAGAGGATTTGTCCATTTCTCGACGATTGATGCCTGGATGGCGTTAGACGGTCTTTTCCAGTGTACCTACCATGCCGCTCATCCCGTCCAAATCCCCTGTTGGCCTGTCCGAACCATGTCCGCCCGCCCGTCCGCCGCCTGCGCCCGTTCCGCCCTTCGCGGACCGGCCACGGCCGCCGTGGCCGTGCACGGACAGCGCGCCGCGCTACGACTAGCGCGCGGTTGCCGGGCCTTGCGTCCCGTGGCCGCCCGGCAGCCCCGGGCCCTCTGACGGGCCCGTTCGCCACCTCCCTTGCCCGACCGCCGCAGACCGGCGGCCTACACACGCCGCGCTGTCCTGCGCGGCCGGAGGTTTGCATGCTTGACCATCCCCAACACAAATATCGCCCCGTCCAACCCTTCACGCACGACTACGCCCAGCGCACCTGGCCCACGCGGCGCCTGCACGCGCCGCCCGTGTGGATGAGCACCGACCTGCGCGACGGCAACCAGGCCCTGATCGAACCGATGGACGCCGCCCGCAAGCTGCGCCTCTTCGAACAACTGGTCGCCGTGGGGCTCAAGGAAATCGAGGTGGCGTTTCCGTCGGCCTCGGACACCGACTTCAATTTCGTACGCAAGCTGATCGAAGAACGGCGCATTCCAGACGACGTCACCATCGAGGTGCTGACCCAATCGCGGCCCGACCTGATCGCCCGCACCTTCGAGGCGCTGCACGGCGCGCCCCGCGCCATCGTGCACCTGTACAACCCCATCGCGCCGCAGTGGCGCCGCATCGTGTTCGGCATGAGCCGCGCCGAGATCAAGGAGATCGCCCTGGCCGGCACGCGCCAGATCCGCGCGCTGGCCGACGCGCACCCTGAAACCGAATGGATCTACGAGTATTCCCCCGAAACCTTCAGCCTGGCTGAACTGGATTTCGCACTGGAGGTCTGCGATGCGGTCAGCGCCATCTGGGGCCCCACCCCTGAACACAAGATGATCATCAACCTGCCGTCCACCGTGGAATGCACCACGGCCAACGTCTACGCCGACCAGATCGAATGGATGCACCGACACCTGGCGCGGCGCGACAGCATCGTGCTGAGCGTGCATCCGCACAATGACCGCGGCACCGCGGTGGCCTCGGCCGAACTGGCGGTGATGGCGGGCGCCGACCGCGTCGAAGGATGCCTGTTCGGCAACGGCGAACGCACCGGCAACGTCGACCTGGTCACGCTGGCCATGAACCTGGACACGCAAGGCATTGCCAGCGGCCTGGATTTTTCAAGCATGGCCGCGGTGCGCGAGTGCGTCGAGGCGTGCAATCAGCTGCCGGTGGACGTGTTCCACCCCTATGCGTTCACGCCCGCAACGCCAGCAGCGCGTCCTGCAGGTGACGCAGGCCGCGGCTGAGCGGTTTGTCGCGGCGCACGACGACGGCCAGGGTGCGCGACAGGCGGGGCGTCAACGACCGCACCGCCAGCGCGCTGCGCTGGCCGGCACCCGACACCGCCAGCCTGGGCAGCACCGCGCAGCCCAGGCCGGCGGCCACGATTTCCTTCATGGCCTCGGTGCTGCCCAGCTCCATGACCGGCTTGGCCGCCACGCCCGCCGCTTCGAACCAGTCGTCCACCAGCCGGCGGGTGCGCGCGCCCGGCTCGAACAGCACCAGCGGCAGCGCCGCCAACGCCTGCGGCGTGACGGTGTCGGGAATGGCCAGGGTGCCGCGCGCGGGAAAAATCGCCACGAACTCGTCTTCGAGCACCGGTGTGGCCTCGATCATGCGACCCGGCGCCGGCAGCGTCACCAGGCCGATGTCCAAGGTGTTGCTTTCCAGGCCGCGCAGCATGTCGGCCGTGTTGCCGGTACTGGCCACCACGTCCAGCGCTGGAAAGCGCCGCCGCAGGTCGGCCAGCAGCGGCGGCAGCAGATAGGTGCAGGCCGTGGCGCCGGTGCCCAGGCGCACCCGGCCCGTCACTTGCGAGGCATGCGCCGTCATGGCCTGTTCGGCCTGTGCCAGCGCGGCGTCGATGGCGCGGATGTGGGTCAGCAATTCCAGCCCGGCCGCGGTGGGGCCCGCACGGCGGCCCACTCGTTCGACCAGCTTCAGGCCAAAGCGGCGCTCCAGTTGGCGCACCTGCAGGCTGACCGCCGGCTGCGTGATGCCGCCGCGCTCGGCCGCGGCCGAAAAGCTGCCCAGTTCGATGACCTGCGCAAAGGTGCGCAGGGCGTCCAGATTCAGTCCGCGCATGCGGGGGCTCCGTTGGGTTCGTGTGCCATGCCGCCCCGGCTCTCAGCGGCAGCGCGCGCGGCGCAGCAGCCTCGCACGCCAAAGTTTCGCTTATGCATTTGATAATAAACCAAAGCTTTATTTATGAATGGGGTTGCGCCACACTGGCATCTGCTTTTTTCCGCCTGCACGGCCTTTTTTTCCCTCTTTTCGCACCCCGTTTCCATGTCGCAACCCGCCCCCACCGTCTTGATCCGCGACAGCGCGGAAGCCGACCTGCCCGCCATCAAGGCCATCTATGCGCACCACGTGCAGCACGGCACCGCCTCGTTCGAACTGGACCCGCCGTCCATCCCCGAAATGCGCCAGCGGCGCGCCGGCATCCTGGAAAAAGAGATGCCCTTCCTGGTGGCCGAGATCAACGGCGAAGTCGTGGGCTATGCCTACGTCACCGCCTACCGTCCGCGCCCGGCCTACCGCCATACCGTCGAGGACTCCGTCTACGTCAAGGCGGGCCGCGCCGGCCTGGGCATCGGCGGCAAGCTGCTGGCCGCGTTGATCGAGCGCTGCACCGCCGCCGGCTGGCGCCAGATGCTGGCGGTGGTGGGCGACAGCCGCAACGCGGCATCGCTGGCGGTGCATGCGCGCCAGGGCTTCCATCCCGTCGGCACCTTGCGGTCGGTGGGCCACAAGCATGGCGAATGGCGCGACACCGTGCTGATGCAGCGCGCGCTGGGCGAAGGCGACACGACGCCGCCGCAACGCCCGTGATCGCCCCGCGGGCCATCGTCTGCCTGGGGCTGACCCAACTGGTCGGCTGGGGCGTCACCTTCTACCTGATCGGCGCGCTGGGACCGGACATGGCCGCGGACCTGGGCTGGAATGCCGCCACCGTATACGGCGGCTTCTCGGCCGCCATCGTCGTCATGGCGCTGGTGTCGCCGCTGGCCGGCCGCGCGGTCGACCTCTGGGGCGGCCACCGCGTCATGCCCGCCGGCGCCATGCTGGCCGCCGCCGGCTGCGCCGCCCTGGCCGCCACCCACGGCGTCGTCGCGTACTTCGCGGCCTGGATGCTGCTGGGCGTGGGCATGCGGCTGTGCCTGTACGACGCCGCGTTCGCCTCGCTGGCGCGCGCCGCCGGGCCGGCCGCGCGGCGGCCCATGTCGCAGATCACGTTGTTCGGCGGGCTGGCGTCCACCGTGATGTGGCCGGTAGGCCATGCCCTGTCGGGCTGGCTGGGCTGGCGCGGCGCGGTGCTGGCCTATGGCGCCTTGGCGCTGGCGACGCTGCCGCTCTACCTGGCGCTGCCGCGCGCCCGCTATGCCGCTTCGCTGAAGGATACCGGCCTGGCCGGCACGGGCCTGGCGCGCGACAAGGCCGAGCGCCGCCTGGCCGGCGTGCTGTACGCGGCGATCGCCATGCTGACCAACTTTTTGGCCGCGGGCAACGCGGCTCACTTGATTCCGCTGCTGTCGGGGTTGGGCCTGGCCGGCGCGATGGCCGTGAACATCGCGGCACTGTGGGGCGTCGGGCAATTCGCCTCGCGGCTGGCCGACGTGGCGCTGGGCTCGCGCCTGCATCCGCTGACGCTCACGCTGGCCGTGGCGGCGCTATTGCCGCTGTGCTTCGGGCTGGCGCTGTTTTCCGGTGGGAACCTCGCCGCGCTGGCGGCATACGCCCTGCTGTACGGCGCCTGCAACGGCCTGATGACGATCACGCGCGGCACCCTGCCGCTGGCGTTGTTCGACTTTCGCAGCTACGGCGCGCTGGTCGGCGCCCTGCTCATTCCCAGCTTCCTCTTGACCGCCGCCGCGCCGGTGGCCTATGCCTACGTCGTCGAACAGCACGGCGCGCGCGCCGCGATAGGCCTGTCCGCCAGCCTGGCCACTGCCATATTGGCCGCGGCGCTGATCCTGCGCAGTCGATTCATCGCCCGGACGCGAGGCTGATCGGCGCACGACCGTCTTCCGCGTCCTGCACCAGCGCGCCCGAAAACGAATAGCCCGATCCGCGCATGCTGCGGATCGGGATCGACAGCCCCGCCGCCTCACCCTTGCGCTTGAGGCGGCTGATGACCAGATCCAGCGCGCGCCCATTGCCCGGAATGTCCATGTCGTCGACCGCGAAATCGCTGCGGCGCACGACCTTGTCGGGATGCCCCTGCATGCCCTTGAGCACCGCCCGTTCCATCGGGGTGAGGCTGACGCCCGCGCCCGCCGGCGACAGCAAGGTCCACTCGTTGTCACACAGGCGCCAGGCCTTGTCCGCCACGCTGATCTCCGGCACGCCGGGCGTTTCGACACGACGGGCCGCCGACTGCGCCGGCAGGCACAGCGACAGCTTGCGCTGCGCCGACTGGATCGCCGCGGCCACCTCGCTGTAGCTGATGCTGGTGCCGTAGCAACTGTCGGCGCCAGCCAGCAGCGCATTGATGCGCACGGCCGGACTTTCAATGTTGCGGATGGCGATGATCGTGGAATGCGAGAAGCGAGCCCGCAGTTGTCCGATCGTGATGTCCAGATCCCGCGGCAGGCACAGATGCACCTGGATGTCGCCGGGCTGGCGCGGCAGCGCCGACTCCTGCAACGAAACGGGGTTCAGGACGAAACCGATCTGTTCCAGGGAATTCGAGATGCCCTGCTTGGCAAATTCGTTGTCGAAAATAAGGATGATGCGCGACCGATTCATGAGATTGAGCCCTGATTAATGACGTCTTTCCATCGAACGGTATTGAAATGTTTATTTGCATCTCAACACCTGGAACAGGGTCGCAAAAAAAGCGCACTCAATCCTCGAACAGCGTTCCAAACTGGACAAATTATTGAATATTTCTCATTTTAAAATGAGAAATATTCAATATATCGAAATAGAATTCAGCGATCGGCGAAACGTAGCGATATGCGTGGCGGTACATGTCTGGCGCCTGCGCGCTGCGCTGCCATGCCCGATTGCCCTCCCCCCCGCCCGGGGCGCGGGTGCATCCGCCACTGCGGCCTGTCAGGCCCCCTTGGCCGCCACCCATTTTTCCCACCCTGCCAGCCGCAGCTTGCAGGCCGGGCAGGTGCCGCAGCCGTAGCCCCAGGCATGGCGCGCGCCGCGTTCGCCCAGATAGCAGGTGTGGCTTTCTTCGACAATGGTCTCGACCAGCGCGTCGCCGCCCAAGGTGTGCGCCAGCGCCCAGGTTTCGGACTTGTCGATCCACATCAGCGGCGTTTCGATCGTGACGCGACTGCCCAGGCCCAGCCCAAGCGCTACCTGCTGCGCCTTGATGGTGTCGTCGCGGCAATCGGGGTAGCCCGAGAAATCGGTTTCGCACATGCCGCCCACCAGCACGTCCAGCTGGCGCCGGTAGCCCAGCGCCGCGGCCAGCGTCAGGAACAGCAGGTTGCGGCCCGGCACGAAGGTATTGGGCAGGCCGTTGGCCTGCATCTCGATGGCGCGGTCGCTGGTCATGGCGGTGTCACCCACCTGGCCCAGCACCTTCAGGTCCAGCAGATGGTCTTCGCCCAGTCGCGGCGCCCACTCGGGAAAGCGCGTGCGAAATTCGCGCAGCACGTTCAGGCGCGCATCGAGCTCGATGCGGTGGCGCTGGCCGTAGTCGAACGCCACGGTTTCCACATGGGCATAGCGGTCCAGCGCCCAGGCCAGGCAAGTGGTGGAATCCTGGCCGCCCGAAAACAGCACGAGCGCGCGACGTTGGTGATTTTGCATGAAAGGGGGTTTCTGGAAAGACGAAGGGATAGGCCAGACTTTACCGCAGCCACGCGCCTTTCCCGTAAGGAAGCCTGCGTAAAATCGATCCGTTTTTCATCACGGTTTCTCAGTAGCGCGCACGTACCCACCCTTCCCATTCCCGCAGCCCGACGGATCTCCCGCCCGATGAATGCCAGCCGCTTGCAGTCCGATTCAGCAGAACCCTTGCGTCACGACATCCGGCTGCTCGGCCGATTACTGGGCGACGTCATCGCCGAATGCGAAGGCAAACGCGTCTTCGACACCATCGAAACGCTGCGCCGCACCGCCGTCAAATTCCGCCGCGAAGGCAACGACGCCGACGGCAGGCTGCTGGAACAGCGCGTCAAGCGCCTGGAAGGCAGCGACCCCAACTCGGTCGCGCGCGCCTTCAGCTATTTCCTGCACCTGGCCAACATCGCCGAAGACCGCGACCAGAACCGCCGCCAGCGGGCCCGCGCCCTGACCGGCGACGCCCCCGCGCGCGGCAGCCTGCGCGACGCCGTGCAGACCCTGGCCGGCCATGGCGTTTCTCCCGCCCGCATCCGCCGCCTGCTGGCCGAGGCCTGCGTCATGCCCGTGCTGACCGCGCACCCCACCGAAGTGCAGCGCAAAAGCACGCTGGACGTGCACCGTGAAATCGCCAGCGCCCTGGCCCAGCGGGACACGCCGCTCACGCCCGAAGAATTGGCCGAGCTCGACGCCGCGCTACTCGGCCGCGTGGCCACGCTGTGGCAGACCCGCATGCTGCGCTACACCCGCCTGACGGTGGCCGACGAAATCGAGAACGCGCTGTCGTACTACCGCAGCACCTTCCTGCCCGTCATTCCGCGCCTGTACGCCGACCTGTCCAAGCTGCTGAACCGCGACGGCCCCAAGCCCTTTGCCGCCCCGCCCGCGCCGCTCGAACCCTTCCTGCGCATGGGCAGCTGGATCGGCGGCGACCGCGACGGCAACCCCAACGTCGATGCCGGCACGCTCGAACGCGCCCTGCTGCGCCAGGCCACCGTGCTGTTCGAACACTACCTGCAGGAAGTCCACGCGCTGGGCGCCGAGCTTTCCATCACCACCCTGCTCATCGCCGCCGACGCCGACCTGCTGGCGCTGGCCGACCGCAGTGGCGACGATTCCCCCCACCGCAGCGACGAACCCTACCGCCGCGCCCTGGTCGGCGTCTACGCCCGCCTGGCCGCCACCGCCCAGCGCCTGACCGGCCAGAACCTGGCCCGGCGCAGCACGGTGGCCGCCGCGCCGTACGATGCGCCCCAGGAACTGTCCGCCGACCTCGCCATCATCGCCGCGTCGCTGGCCGCCCACCACGGCGCCCCCATCGGCAAGCTGCGCCTGGCCGGCCTGCAGCAGGCCGTGGAAGTGTTCGGCTTTCACCTGGCCACCGTCGACCTGCGCCAAAGCTCCGATGTGCACGAACGCGCGCTCGCCGAACTGTTCACCCGCGCAGGCGCCACCCACGACGGCCAGCCGCTGGACTACCTGGCCCTGGACGAAGCCGCCCGCGTCGCGCTGCTGCGCGCCGAGCTTGCCCAGGCCCGCCCGCTGGCCTCGCCCTGGATCGCCTACAGCGAAGACACCACCCGCGAACTGGCCGTGCTGCGCGCGGCCGCCGCCGGCCGCCAGCGCTACGGCAAGCAGGCGGTGCGCCAGACCATCGTCTCGCACACCGAAACCCTCAGCGACCTGCTTGAAGTCATGGTGCTGCAGAAAGAGGCCGGCCTCATCGCTCCCGCCGGCCAGGACATCCCCGCCGAAGACGGCCTGATGGTCGTGCCCCTGTTCGAAACCATTCCCGACTTGCAGCGCGGCGCCGACATCATGGCCGCCTGGCTCGACCTGCCCGAAATCCGCCAGCGCGTGAAGCAGGCGCAGAACGGCGCCCAGGAAGTCATGCTGGGGTATTCCGACAGCAACAAGGACGGCGGCTTCCTCACGTCCAACTGGTCGCTCTACCAGGCCGAACGCGCCCTGGTCGACGTCTTTTCCGCCCGCCACGTCCGCCTGCGCCTCTTTCACGGCCGCGGCGGCTCCGTTGGCCGGGGCGGCGGCTCCAGCTTCGACGCCATCCTGGCCCAGCCCCCCGGCACCGTCGCCGGCCAGATCCGCCTGACCGAACAGGGCGAAGTCATCCAGAGCAAATACAAGGACGCCGAAGTCGGCCGCTGGCACCTGGAACTGCTGGTCGCGGCCACCCTGGAATCCAGCCTCGCGCCGCGCGCCGAAGCCACCAGCGCCGAAGACGCCCACATGGCCCACCACGGCCCGGCCATGACGTTCATGTCCGAAACCGCACAGCGCAGCTACCGCGGCCTGGTCTACGACACGCCGCGCTTTGCCGAATACTTCTTTGCGGCCACGCCCATTGCCGAAATCGCCGGCCTGAACATCGGCTCGCGCCCCGCTTCCCGCAAGAAGGGCCAGCGCATCGAAGACCTGCGCGCCATCCCCTGGGGCTTTTCCTGGGCCCAATGCCGCCTCATGCTCACCGGCTGGTACGGCATGGGTTCGGCCATCGAGGCCTACCTGGAAACCGGCGCCCCCGACGCCCCGCGCTCCAAGCGCGGCCGCCTGGCCCAGCTGCGCGAGATGGCGCAAGACTGGCCCGCCTTCCGCACCCTGCTGTCCAACATGGAAATGGTGCTGGCCAAATCCGACCTCGCCATCGCCGCCCGCTACGCCCAGCTCGTGCCCCAGCGCGGCTTGCGCGAAAAGATCTTCGGCCAGATCAGCGCCGAACACGCCCGCACCCTGGCCATGCTCAAGCTCCTGACCCGCCGCGAACTCCTGGCCGACAACCCCACCCTGCAAGACTCGCTGCGCGAACGCTTCGCCTACATCGACCCGCTGAACTACCTGCAGATCGACCTGATCCGCCGCCACCGCGCGGCGCTGAAGCACCCCAACCCCGACGCCGACGAACGCGTGCAACGCGCGATCCACCTGACCATCAACGGCATCGCCGCCGGGTTGCGCAACTCGGGGTGAGTGACCGCGCATGGCTGGGCCCGGCGCCCGGCCATGCATTGCGGGAGCGCCGGCCTACGCTATAAAATGAGTATTATTCTCATCTCATTGCGCCGGGCCTTCCGCATGCCTTTGCGCCGGAGGCCGTGCCATGTCCCCCCCCGAATCCGCCGTGCCGCGACAGGGCATCGAGAGCCTGTATGCCGAACACCATGGCTGGCTGCGCAGCTGGTTGCGGCGGCGGCTGGGCGACGCCTGGGACGCGGCCGACCTGGCGCACGACACTTACCTGCGCATCCTGCACAGCGGCCGCCTGCCCGAGCCGCACCAGTCGCGCCAGCATCTGGCGCAGATCGCCCGCTGCCTGGTGATCGACCTGCACCGCCGCCGCCAGATCGAAGCCGCCTACCTGGAAACCATCGCCCACCTGCCGCGCCCGCAGGCGCCGTCGGAAGAAGCGCGCGCGCTGGCCATCGAGGCCCTGGTCGAGATCGACGCCATCCTCAACCAGCTGCCGGCCAAGGCGCGCGAGGCGCTGCTGCTGTGCAAGCTGGACGGCCTGCCCTACAGCGACATCGCGGCGCGGCTGGGCGTGTCGGTGTCGTCGGTGAAGAAGTACATCGCTGCCGCCCTGCTGGCCTGCTACCAGGCGCAGTGGGCGGCGCGCGGTTGACGCCATGACAGACGCCTCCCGCGTGGCCCAACCGGCCCTGGACCCCGCCATCCTGCAGCAGGCTGCCGAATGGATCGCCCAATTGTGGTCGGACGATGTCACCGACCAGGACCGCGCTGACTGCGCCCGCTGGCGCGCCAGGCATCCCGATCACGAACAGGCCTGGCAGCGCCTGCTGGCGTTCGAGGGCAAGCTCTTGGGCCTGCCCCGCGAGGCCGCCCGCCATGCCCTGCGCCGACCCAAGACCAGCGCCGGCCGGCGCCGCGCCCTGCGCGCGCTGAGCCTGGGAGTGATCGTGCTGGGCGCCGGCTATGCCGCACGCAGCACCGGCACCTGGCAGCGCGCAGCTGCCGACTACCGCAGCGCCACTGGCGAGATCCGCGACCTGACCCTGCCGGACGGCACGCGCGTCACCCTGTCCACCGCGTCGGCCATCGACCTGCGCTTTTCCGATACGGAACGACTGGTGGTGCTGCGGGCAGGCGAAATCCTGATTGCCACCGCGCCCGATACCGCCGCCCAGGCGCGCCCCTTCCTGGTCCGCACGCGGCACGGCTCGGTACAGGCGCTGGGCACGCGCTACAGCGTGCGCGATGACGACGACACCACGCGTGTGGCGGTGTTCGAAGGCGCAGTTGAAATCCGACCCATGGACGCGCCGGGCCAGGCCGTCCGCCTGGATGCAGGCCAGGGCTCGCGCTTTTCGCGCGACCGCGTCGAGCCGCCCGCGGCCGCGAACGATGACGCGGCCGCCTGGAGCCGAGGCCTGCTGGTGGCCGACGGCATGCGGCTGGAAGACTTCACCGCCGAACTGGCGCGCTATCGGTCCGGCGTCGTGCGCTGCGACCCGGCGGTCGCCGACCTGCGCGTGAGCGGCGTGTTTTCACTGCGCGACACCGACAGGGCGCTGGAGAACCTGACGCGCGGGCTACCGGTGGACGTCGTGTATCGCACGCGCTATTGGGTCACGCTGCGCGCGGCCGATCGGTCCGCAGACTGACGCCCGCCACCACCGTTACAACTTTTCTTCGCGATCGCTTGTCCCTCAGGCCGGCTCGTTCGGGATACAGGGTGACTCCCCTTTTCCCTCGACCCGATCAGCAAGGCTTACTTCATGTCCGCTCACCCGCCGTTCCGTCGCCGCCCCGCTGCCGCGCCGTCTTCCCGCCCGCTTCGTCGCTTGGTCGCCTCGCAGCGCGCCGCCGCGATCCGCCTGGCGCTCTTGATGGGCGGCGGGCTGGCCGCCTGCGCCACCGCGCCGCTGGCGCAGGCCCAGGCCCAGGCCAGCGCCGAGGCGCGCCGCCCCTACACCGTGGCCGCCGGCCCGCTCAGCCAGGCGCTCAATGCCTACGCCAGCGCGGCGGGCGTCGAACTGACCATGAACGACGGCCTGCTGCAAGGCAAGCGCAGCGACGGCATCACCGGCATCTACACCGTGGGCGAGGGTTTCGCGGCGCTGCTGCGCGGCCACGGCCTGCAAGCCCGGCGCGAAGCCAACGGCAGCTACACCCTCGCGCCCGCGCCAGCCACGTCGTCGGACGCCACCACGCTGGAGGCCGTCACCGTCACCGCACGGCCGGAAAGCGCCACGGGTCCGCTGCATGGCTACGCCGCCCGCGTCAGCGCCACCGGGACCAAGACCGACACGCCCATCATCGAAACGCCCCAATCGATCACGGTGGTGGGGGCGGAAGAAATCGAGACGCTCAAGGCGCAGAGCCTGCAGGACGCGCTGGGCTACGTAGCGGGCGTGAGCCGCGCGGAAGGCCAGGACCGTACCTCCGACAGCCTGTTCCTGCGCGGCTTTCGTGGCAGCCAGGGCAACTATTTCCGCGACGGTACGTTGTACACAGTGAATATCTACAACGGGCGCCAGGAGCTGTACGGCCTGGAACGGGTCGAATTCCTCAAAGGCGCAGCCTCGGTGCTCTATGGTGCCGCGCCGCCCGGCGGCGTGATCAACACGGTCAGCAAGCGGCCCACCGTCGAACCGCTGCATGAACTGAACATCGAGGCGGGCAACTTTCGCCGCAAGCAGATTTCCGGCGACTTTGGCGGCGCCCTCGACGACGAGGGCAAATGGTCATACCGCCTGACCGCCCTCAAGCGCGACAGCGACGCCTTCATCGATTACGTCCCGGATGACCGAACCTATGTCGCCCCGGCGCTCAAGTGGCAGCCCACCGATGCCACCTCCCTGACGCTGCTGGCCGAATACCAGGAAGACCGCACGGCCTATGTCTATGGCCTGCCGGCCCAGGGCACGGTGCTGCCAAACATCAACGGCAAGATCCCCCGCAACCGCTACACCGGCGAACCCGGCTTCGACAAATTCGTCATGAAGCGCTATTCGGTCGGCTACCTGTTCGAACACGCGTTCACGGACCAGCTCAAGCTGCGCAACAGCGTGCGCTACTTCCACGCAGACAGCACCTATTTCTCTACCGACATCTGGCAGTTGCAAGCCGACCAGCGCCACACGGCCGACCGCGGCGCCATGCCGCGCTGGGACCGATCATCCGCCGTGGTGGCCGATACATCGCTGCAATACGACCTGGATACCGGCCCGCTGCACCACACGTGGCTGGCCGGCCTGGACTATTCGCTGCCCAAGCATGAGACCGAGCGCTATGTGCGCGCCAACAACAACATCGATCTCTACGACCCGGTCTACGGCGTGCCCCTGGGGCCCGCGCAACCGTTCCCGGGATCGTCCTCGAAAAGCGACATGAAACGTCTGGGTGTCTATCTCCAGGATCAGATCAAGATCGCCGACAAATGGGTCGTGCTGCTGGGGGGGCGGCACGACTGGGTCACGGTCAACGAGCGCAATTTCTTCACGGGTGAAAAGCTCGCGGACAATGAAAAGAGCCAGGCCTTCACCGGCCGCGCCGGCGTGGTCTACCTGGCCGACAATGGCCTTGCGCCGTTCCTGAGCTACAGCGAATCGTTCGAGCCGACCAGCGGCCAGGATCGCCAGGGCAACCGCTTCAAGCCCACCACCGGCCAACAATACGAGGCCGGCCTGCGCTACCAGCCGGCGGGGTCGGACACCCTGCTGTCGGCGGCGATCTACCAGCTCACGCGCAAGAACGTGACCGTGGCCGACCCGTTCGACACGAACTATGAAATCCAGGCCGGGCAGGCCCGTGCACGCGGCCTGGAACTGGAAGCCCGCACCCGCATCGGCCGCCACGCCAACCTGATCGCCGCCTACGCCTATACCGATGCGCGCACGCTCAAGGCCAGCCCGCTGCAGCCCGACGAGGTCGGCAAGCGACTGAACTCGGTGCCCTTCAATCAATTCTCGGTGTGGGGCGACTATGGCTTCGGCGCCTTCGGCCTGCCGGGGCTGCGGGTCGGCGCGGGCGTGCGCTATGTCGGCAGCACGCGCGGCATGGCGCACGGCACGGCGGTCGAAGTACCGTCGTTCACGCTGCTGGACGCCATGGTCAGCTACACCACCGGCCCCTGGCGGTTCGCGCTCAACGCCACCAACCTGGCCGACAAGACCTACATCGGCAGCTGCACCTACGGCTGCTTCTATGGCGAACCGCGTCGGGTGATCGGCACGGCGAGCTATCGCTGGTAGCGCGGTGACCGGCGGGGGCAGCTCGCCCCCACCGTCCACCTGGCGTACACCCTCAAAACCCCATTTGTCCACCCCCGGCAACTTTTAGTACTATCTTCCTCAGAAATTCTATATACGCACAAATGTTCGTATATAGAACACAACGATTTTTCTGGCCCGCGCACAGGAAGACACCGACGGAAGAGACAGATCGCATTTCCCTGGTTCCGCCTGTGCTGCCTGCCGCGCGCCATGTAAGGCCCAAGCGAACCCTCATGGATACTCCCCTCAAGCATCTCGCCGTCATCGGCGCCGGCGCCATGGGCAGCGGCATCGCCGCGCTCTTCGCCTCGAAGGGACTGAACATCGTCCTGATCGACCCCATGGCCGGCGCC
This sequence comes from Achromobacter sp. 1014246743, assembly GCF_059760725.1. Lineage (NCBI taxonomy): Bacteria > Pseudomonadati > Pseudomonadota > Betaproteobacteria > Burkholderiales > Alcaligenaceae > Achromobacter > Achromobacter sp. 1014246743. The sequence continues at coordinate 10,468 of NZ_JCBANA010000082.1, read as the reverse complement.
CTGGAACGGGCCCGCGGCACCATCGAACGCCAGCTCAACGTCTACGCCCCCGGCCAGGTCCAGGAAACCCTGCAGCGCATCCGCATGCAAGCCGACCTGTCCGCCGCCGTCGGCAGCGACCTCATCATCGAAGCCGTTCCGGAAAACCTCGAACTCAAGCGCGGCCTCTTCGCCAAGCTCGACGCCCTGTGCCCGCCCCAGGCCATCTTCGCCACCAACACCTCGGGCCTGTCCATCAACGCCATCGCCAGCGCCGTCGCGCGCCGCGACCGCTTCGTCGGCACCCACTTCTTCACGCCCGCCGACGTCATCCCGCTGGTCGAGGTCGTGCGCAACGACGACACCTCCGACGACACCGTCGCCCGCGTCATGGCCACCCTGCGCTTTGGCGGCAAGCGGCCCGTGCTGGTGCGCCAGGACATCCCCGGCTTCATCGCCAACCGCATCCAGCACGCCCTGGCGCGCGAAGCCATCTCGCTACTGGAAAAGGGCGTGGCCAGCGCCGAAGACATCGACGAAGTCGTGAAATGGAGCCTGGGCATCCGCCTGGCCCTGTCCGGCCCGCTCGAACAGCGCGACATGAACGGCATCGACGTTCACTACGCCATCGCCAGCTACCTCTACCAAGACCTGGAAAACCGCACCGAGCCGTCCGACCTGCTCAAAAGCAAAGTCGAACAAGGCCAGCTGGGCGCCAAGAGCGGCCAGGGCTTCTATACCTGGAGCCCCGAGCGCCGTGAACAGGTGCTGCGCGAGAAAAGCGCCGCCCTGGGCGAACTGGCTGCCTGGCTGAACCAGAAAGCCGGCGATTCCTGACGCCCCCGCAGGCACCCCGAATACCCATTACATAAGGCGCGCGGCAATCCGCCTGACGCGCCAGCGGGCCACGAGCCCACCACACAAAGAAACCGATCGTCCCACCCGCTGCGCGCCCCTACCTGGCGCGTCGCGGCGCAAGACACCAGAGCAATACGCCTTACCGGAGTTCGTTGGAGGCATCATGAATAAATTGGCATCTTTTTTTACTGAGCTGATGCGCAAGTATCTGCCCGATCCTTTCGTTTTCGCGATCGCGCTGACCTTGCTCACCGTGCTGCTGGCCATGGGCATCGAGGGCCAGGGCATCGGCGACATCACCCGCGCCTGGGGCAAGGGCTTCTGGAGCCTCTTGGCCTTCACCACCCAGATGGCCGTCATCCTGGCCATGGGCTACGTGCTGGCCACCGCGCCGCTGACCGACCGCCTGCTCAACCGCATCGTCAGTCACGTGCACAAGCCGCACACCGCCATCATCGTCGCCACCCTGGTCGGCGGCGTCGGCAGCTACCTGAACTGGGGCTTCGGCCTGGTCATCGGCGGCATCGTCGCCAAGAAGCTGGCGCTCAAGGTCAAGGGCGTGCACTACCCCCTGATCATCGCCTCGGCCTACAGCGGCTTCACCATGTACGGCCTGGGCCTGTCCGCCAGCATCCCCGTGCTGGTCGCCACCCCCGGCCACCCCACCGCCAAGCAGATGGGCATCATCCCGCTGACGGAAACCATCTTCTCGGTGCCCATGCTGATCACCAGCCTGGTCATCATCGTGACGCTGCCGCTGCTCAACGCCTGGCTGCATCCGAAGAAAGGCGAGAAGATCGTCGAAGTGGACCCGGCCATCGACCGCGACGCCAACGCGTCCAATGCGGCCGAAGACATGCTGGAAAAGGGCACCATTGCCTCCAAGCTCAACAACAGCCGCATCCTCAGCCTGCTGATCGGCGCCCTGGGCGTGGCCTACGTGGCCTTCCACTTCATCGACGGCGGCTCGCTCGACCTGAACCTGATCAACTTCATCATCCTGTTCCTGGGCATCATCCTGCTGGGCACGCCGGCCGCCTACGTGGCCAAGCTGACCGAAGGCATCAAGACGATCTCGGGCATCATCCTGCAGTACCCGTTCTACGCCGGCATCATGGCCATCATGGCCGCCTCGGGCCTGGTCACCACCATCTCGAAGGTCTTCGTCGACGTCGCCACGCCGGCCTCGCTGCCGTTCTGGGGCCTGATCAGCTCGTTCGTCATCAACTTCTTCGCGCCCTCGGCCGGCGGCCACTGGGTCATCCAGGGTCCGTTCATGATCGATGCTGCCCGCGAAATCGGCAGCGCGCTGAACCAGACCACCATGGCCGTGATGCTGGGCAATGCCTGGAACGACCTGGTGCAGCCCTTCTGGATCCTGCCGGCCCTGGCGCTGTCCAAGCTGAAGCTGCGCGACGTGATGGGCTACACGGTCATCATGATGCTGTGGGTGGGCGTGATCCACATCACGGCCGTCCTGGCCTGGGGATATCTCACCCACTGATCGCCGCGGCGCCCCGCGGGGCGCCGCGCACCAAAGACTGGAACGGGAAACCGATATGAGCAAACCTACCGCATATCTCGTGACCGGCGGCAGCGCCGGGATCGGCGCCGCCATCATCCGCATGCTGCTGGACGCGGGGCATCAGGTGGTCAATATCGACTACAAGCTGCCCGAGAACCCGCCCGCCGGGCTGGTGTCGTACCAGGCCGACCTGACCGATGAAGCGCGCACCAAGGCGGTCGCCGCCGAGGTCACCGCGGCCTACAACATCGTCGGGCTGGTGAACAATGCCGGCGCCACGCGCCCGGGCACCGCCGACACGGCCACGCTGGCCGACCTGGACTATGTGGTGAACCTGCATCTGCGCACCGCGCTGATCCTGGTGCAGGCCGCGCTGCCCGCCATGCGCGAAGCCGGCTTCGGCCGCATCGTCAACATGTCGTCGCGCGCCGCGCTGGGCAAGCCGGACCGCGTGGTCTATTCGGCCACCAAGGCCGGTTTGGTGGGGCTGACGCGCACGCTGGCCATGGAACTGGGCGGCGACGGCATCACCGTCAACGCCATCGGCCCGGGCCCCATTGCCACCGACTTGTTCACCAAGAGCAATCCCGCCGGCGCGCCCCAGACCGAACGCATCATCAACAGCATCGTGGTCAAGCGCCTGGGCACGCCCGAAGACGTGGCGCGCGCCGCGATGTTCTTCCTGTCGCCCGACAACGGCTTCGTCACCGGCCAGATGCTGTATGTCTGCGGCGGCACGACGCTGGGCGTCGCCCCGATCTGAGGCCCGCCGCCATGCGCGCCCGCCCCCGCCTCAGCCCCTGCGCGCGCCGCCTAGCGGCGCAGCAGCGCGTGGTTGATCTGGTCGGCGGCGCGGCGCAGCGGCGGCAGGAACGCGGCGAGCATCTCTTCGCGCGAAAAGCGGTTGGCATGACCGCTGACGTTCATGGCCGCGATCACGCGGCCGCTGCGGTCCACGATGGGCACGGCCACCGATTGCAGGCCGGGCTCCAGTTCCTGCGCCACGCAGGCGTAGCCGTCGGCGCGCACGCCGGCCAGCAGTCGCTTGAGTTCGGCGATGTCGATCACCGTGTGCGCGGTATAGGCCTGGATCTGGCTCATGGCCAGCACCCGGTCCAGCTCGGGAGCGGGCAGCCCCGCCAGCAGCACCCGGCCCATCGACGTGACCCACGCCGGCAGCCGGCTGCCCACCGCCAGGTTGATCGTCATGACCTTGTGCGTCGACAGCCGCAGGATGTAGACGATGTCCGCGCCTTCCAGCACCGACACGGAACACGACTCGCGCGTCTGCTCGGCCACTTCTTCCATGTAGGGCAGCGCCAGGTTCCACAGCGGCGTGCCCGACAGATAGGCGTAGCCCAGTTCCAGGATGCGCGGGGTCAGCGTGAACTTGCGGTCTTCGACCGTGACGTAGCCCAGGTGCTCAAGCGTCAGCAGGATGCGGCGCGCGCCCGCGCGAGTCAGGCCGGTGACGGCGGCGACCTCGGACAAGGTCATCTGCGAACGCTCGGGGCCGAAGGCCCGGATCACGGACAGGCCGCGTGCAAAGGATTGAACGTAGCTGTCGCTGGGTTGCTGGGTTTCTTGCTCGGCCATCCGTCTACCGCGAAAAGAAGCGTTGCCGTTGCCGGCAACCCTGAACGGGGGAGATCGCACCGCGCCGGCTTGCCTTGACGGTCGACTATCCCCATGAAACGATGTTCTTCAGAAGAACGAAAGTTCTAATTAAGAACAAATTATGACACGCCACCTATGAGCGAACACCATGATTTCTAAGCTTGTTGCAAGCGCGGCGGCCGCCCTCGCCGACGTCCCCGACGGCGCCACCGTCATGATCGGCGGCTTCGGCACCGCCGGCCAGCCCATGGAACTGATCGACGCCCTGCTCGAACAAGGCGCGAAAGACCTGGTCATCATCAACAACAACGCCGGCAACGGCACCACCGGCCTGGCCGCCCTGCTCGGCGCCAACCGCGTGCGCAAGATCATCTGCTCGTTCCCCCGCCAGGTGGACTCGCAGATCTTCGACGGCCTGTACCGCAGCGGCAAGATCGAGCTTGAACTGGTGCCCCAAGGCAACCTGGCCGAGCGCATCCGCGCCGCCGGCGCCGGCATCGGTGCGTTCTTCTCGCCCACCGGCTACGGCACCCCGCTGGCCGACGGCAAGGAAACCCGCGAAATCAATGGCCGCCAGTACGTGCTGGAATATCCGCTGCACGCCGACTACGCGCTGATCAAGGCCGAGCGCGGCGACCGCTGGGGCAACCTGGTGTACCGCAAGACCGCCCGCAATTTCGGCCCCATCATGGCCAGCGCCGCGCGCGTGGCCGTGGCGCAGGTGCGTGAAGTCGTCGAACTGGGCACCCTGGACCCGGAAACCGTCGTCACCCCCGGCATCTTCGTGCAGCGCGTCGTGCAGATACCCGCCACCCCGGCCGCCAAGGAGCAGCAATGAGCACCAAACTGACCCGCGACCAGATCGCCGCCCGCGTTGCGCAGGACATCCCTGAAGGCGCCTACGTCAACCTCGGCATCGGCCTGCCCACCCTGGTGGCCAACCACCTGCCGGCCGACCGTGAAGTCATCCTGCATACCGAAAACGGCATGCTGGGCATGGGCCCGGCCCCGGCCAAGGGCGAAGAAGACTACGACCTGATCAACGCCGGCAAGCAGCCCGTCACCGAACTGCCCGGCTGCTCGTTCTTCCACCATGCCGACTCGTTCGCCATGATGCGCGGCGGCCACCTGGACATCTGCGTGCTGGGCGCCTTCCAGGTGTCGCAGCACGGCGACCTGGCCAACTGGCACACCGGCGCGCCCGACGCCATCCCCGCCGTGGGCGGCGCGATGGACCTGGCCATCGGCGCCAAGGACGTGTTCGTCATGATGGAACTGACCACCCGCGAAGGCCAGAGCAAGCTGGTCGAGGCCTGCACCTATCCGCTGACCGGCGTGCGCTGCGTGTCCCGCGTGTACACCGACGTGGCCGTGTTCGACATCCGTGCCGACGGCGTGACCGTCATCGACATGTTCGGCGAGGTCACCGCCGACGAGCTGCTGCGCCTGACCGGCCTGCCGCTGAAGTTTTCCCAATAAGGAGATAAGCAATGCTGTTCATGGTTCAAATGCAAGTCAACCTGCCCGTCGACATGCCGGCCGAACGCGCCGACAAGCTCAAGGCCGACGAAAAGGCCCTGGCGCAGCAGCTGCAGCGCGATGGCAAATGGAAGAGCCTGTGGCGCGTGGTCGGCCGCTACGCCAACGTCAGCATCTTCGACGTCGAAAGCAACGACGAACTGCACACGCTGCTGTCGTCGCTGCCGCTGTTCCCGTACATGGACATCAACGTCACGGCGCTGGCGCGCCACCCGTCCGCGATCTGACCGGAGCCGCCCATGCCCTACATCATCGAAACCTTCGACAAGCCCGGCCACCAGGCCGTGCGCCAGCAGCACCGCGCCGCACACCTGGAATACCTGGATGCCAACAAGCACCTGCTGCTGGCCTGCGGCGCCAAGCTGCAGGACGACGGCACGGATGCGGGCGGCGGCCTGTACATCGTCGACCTGGACACGCGCGAAGCCGCGCAACAGTTCATCGATGCCGACCCGTTCGCCCAGGCCCAGCTGTTTGACCGCGTGACCATCACCCGCTGGCGCAAAGCCTACGTCAACGGCACCTGCCATCTGTAATCAAGACACGGCCGCCCCCGGGCGGCCGTTGCCCATTCCCGAGGATTTCCCCATGTCTTACGCCGATCTCAGCCAGGCAAGGCTGTTCTACGTCATCGACGGCCCCGCCGACGCCCCGGTGCTGGTGCTGTCCAATTCGCTCGGCACCTGCGCCGACATGTGGGCGCGCCAGGTGCCCGAACTGAGCAAGCACTTCCGCGTGCTGCGCTACGACACCCGCGGCCATGGCAAATCCTCGGTGCCCGATGGCGAATACACCTTTGCGCAGCTGGGCAACGACGTGGCCGAACTGCTGGCCCACCTGAACATCAAGCAGGCGCACTTCTGCGGCCTGTCGATGGGCGGCCCCACCGGCCTGTGGCTGGCGCTGAACCGCCCCGAACTGATCAACAAGCTGATCCTGTGCAACACCGCCGCGCGCATCGGCTCGGCCGAAGGCTGGAGCACCCGCATTGCCGCAGTCGCCGAACAGACGCTGGAAAAGATGGCGCCCACGCTGGTCCAGCGCTGGCTGACCGACGACTACCGCGCCGCCGAACCGGGCCTGACCCAGGTGCTGGTCGACATGCTGCGCCGCACCCCCGACGCCGGCTATTCGGGCAATTGCGCCGCGCTGCGCGACGCCGATTTCCGCGAACAGGTCTCGGCCATCAAGGCCCCCACGCTGGTCATCGCCAGCACCCACGACCTGGCCGCCACGCCCGCCCAAGGCCGCGAACTGACTGACGCCATCGCCGGCGCGCAATACCTGGAATTGAACACCTCCCACATTTCCAACTGGGAGCAACCGGAAGCCTTCACCCGCGCGGTCGTCGACTTCCTGACGGAGTAAACCGCATGCAGCGCTGGACCCACCGGCCCGAGGGCTCCAACTGGGGCGACTTCGGACCCGACGACCAACTCGGCCGCCTGAACCTCATTACCGAAGAACAAGTCTTGAAAGGCGCGCGCGAAATCCGCGCCGGCAAGACGTTCTGCCTGTCCCTGCCCCTGGACCTGCCCGGCGGCAACGTGCTCAACCCGCGCCGCCATCCGCCGCAGCTGAGCCCCACGAAGCTGCAGGACACGCCCTACCTGAACTTCCCCCTGCGCAACGTCAACCCCGATGCGGTGGACGTGCTGAGCGACGATCAAGTGCTGCTGTCCATGCAGTATTCCACCCAGTGGGACGCGCTGGCGCACGTCGGCGCGCTGTTCGACGCCGACGGCGACGGCAAGCCCGAACTGCGCTACTACAACGGCTTCCAGGCCGGCGTGGACGTGCTCGGCCCGGCCGATGGCGACCACACCGGCTGCGGCTGCAACAGCGGCGGCCCGTCGGCCGCGCTCAAGCTCGGCGTGGAAAACCTGGCGCAGAAAGGCATGCAGGGCCGCGGCGTGCTGGTCGACCTGTTCCGCCACTACGGCCCCGGCCGCACCCTGATCGGCCACGCCGAACTCATGCACGTGCTGACCACCGACCACATCGACGTCGAACCCGGCGACATGCTGGTGCTGCGCACCGGCTACGCCGAGGCGGTCGTCGCCATGAACGGCACACCGGACGCCCAGGTGCTGCACACCTACGGCGCCGCGCTGGACGGCACTGACGCCGCGCTGCTGCAATGGATCACCGACAGCGGCATCGCCGCCATCTGCGCCGACAACTACGCGGTCGAGGCCTACCCCGCCCGCGAAAAGACCGGCCCGCGCGCCATGCTGCCGCTGCACCACCACTGCCTGTTCAAGCTGGGCCTGCCCCTGGCCGAACTCTGGTACCTCAAAGACCTGGCCGACTGGCTGCACGCCAACGGCCGCCACCGCTTCATGCTGACCGCCCCGCCGCTGCGCCTGCCGCACGCGATCGGATCGCCGGTCACGCCGATCGCCACGGTGTAAGCCACGCGGTATCCCCCAAAAGAAAAAGCGCCGACCCGTTCAACGGTCGGCGCTTTTTTGCATCAAGCGGCGTTCAGCCCTTCAGGCAGGTGCTCATGAACGTCTTGCGCTTGTCGCCGGTCAGCTTCTGTTCACCGGCCTTGGCGTTGCAGTCCTTCATCTTCTGCTGCTGCGGCGTCAGCTGCTTGGCGGGCGGCGGGGCCTCGCCTTTCAGGCACGCGCTCATGTACGTCTTGCGGTCGTCGCCCTTCTTGCCTTCCGCCGACTTGTTGCAATCGGCCATGCGCTGCTGCTGCGCGGTCGGCGTCTTGGCGGGAGCGGGCGTCGTGGCCGCGGGCGTCTGGGCATAGGCGGCGCCCAGGAAGCTGGCGGACAACACAATGGCCGAAGCCAACTGGCTAGTACGGGAAAGCATGGGTTCCTCCCTTGAGCGCCCGCCGACGCCATCCACGCGCACAACCGGGCCGCACGTTCCGCCGGCCAAGGTGCCGGCCCGGTCATCATCGGACAAACCAGACCGCTTCGCAAGCGCCCAAAAGACAACAAATGCTAACGCCACCGCTCCCATTCAGCTTGCGGAAAGGCGCGGAAAATGTGCCCAGAAATCCCCAACTTGGAGACATTCCGATGCACTTGTGGCATCCGCAGAGAAATCTGGGGCAAACCCGCGCAACCTGTTACCCATTCATCCTTTCAGCCCGTTGTGCCGGGCAGCGGAAAGGTGTGAGATAGGCGCATATCCCGCGGCAACGCCAGGCACAAGACCGCGGCCCAGGCAGCCCGGCCTTGCCGCGCCGGCCTCACAGGAGACCCGCATGAAAACCGCCCTCGCCCTCGTCGCCCTGCTGGCCGGCCTGACCGGCGCCGCCAACGCCCAGAGCTTCCTCTACGGCGTCACCCTGGGCAACATCCAGGCCGTCCGCGACACCAACGAAAACGTCTCCACCATCACCGGCTCGCTCGCCAACCAATCCACCCGCGCCATCAACAACGTCATGCTCACCTTCGTCCTCTACGACGCCCAGGGCCGCGAAGTCGGCCGCGTCCGCGACGACGACATCGGCCCCCTCGCCCCCGGCCAGATCAAGATGATCCGCGCCATCACCCCCCTGCAATTCGCCAAGGTCACGGCGTTAGACATCAGGGCTAGATAATGCCCCCACGCCGCGCGCTTCGCGCTTGCTGCCCCCAAAGGGGGCGCCCCGGCCTTCGGGCGGCCGGGCGGCCGGGGGGGCTATCCTTGCAAGGAATTAAAAACCCTGGCGATATCAGGGTTTAGTCAAACAAGTCCGGGTCCAAGTATGGGAAAATTCCGTATGCCGACTCGACAAAAGGGGCTTCCACACGAAGCCCCTTGTTGCGTCCGCGGCGCGCCAGCACGCCTGGCATCGTTACCAAGGAAGTGAAGATCATGTTTCCCAAAAGACTCACCGAAGGCTATCAATCGTTTCTCGAAGGCCGTTTCCATTCCGAACGCAGCCGCTACGAAAAACTGGCCGAAACTGGGCAAAGCCCGGAAATCCTGATCATCGGCTGCTGCGACTCCCGCGTCTCGCCCGAAGCGATCTTCGATGCCGGCCCCGGCGAAATGTTCGTCGTGCGCAACGTCGCCAACCTCGTCCCGCCCTGTGATCCCGACTCCGAATCCTCGTACCACGGCACCAGCGCCGCCATCGAATTCGCCGTCAATGGCCTCAACGTCAAACACATCGTCGTCCTGGGCCACGCCTCCTGCGGCGGCATCCGCGCCTTCTTCGACGACGCCAAGCCCCTCACCAAGGGCGACTTCATCGGCAAGTGGATGTCCCAGATCGCCCCCGTCGCCGACGCCATCGGCCCCGGCACCGACGACCGCGCCGCCAACCTCAAGCGCCTGGAACTCGCCGTCATCGGCCACAGCCTGAACAACCTGATGACCTTCCCCTCCATCCGCCGCCGCGTGGAAAAGGGCGAACTCGAACTCCACGGCACCTACTTCGGCGTCGCCACCGGCGTCCTCTTCCTGCGCGACCCCGCCACCGGCGAATTCCACCCCTGCCTGGAAACCGGCCTGCCGGCGTAACCCCAGCGCGGCGCGGCGACGCAGCACCCAGCCCCAAGCTGCCGCCCGCGAGTGGCCCCCACCCCCCAAAGCGTCGCCGCCCACCGCAAGCAATCACAGACACAAGTCACACCGGCCGCACCCTCAGCAGGCCGCTAACGCTACGCAAGCCGGTAACCCGCAAGCGCGCAGCGTCATCCCCACGACGCAAGACACCCCGTAAGCCGAGCAAGGCCGCCCGCGCGGCCGGCACGAGGCGGGCCCCGCAAACCGCTCCAACCCCAAACGATCTTGGCCAAAACGCCAAGCACGCAATTCGCCCCAACGTCCGGCACTAATGCACATCAAGAGCGCGTGACGGGGCAGGCGGGTGAGGGCGGGGCGTGTAGATGCGCCCGACGGAATCGGAAGGGAAGGCCGAAGGCCTGGACGACGATGAGGACGGGGCAGTCCGGAGCGAAGGCTCCGGACCGCAATCGTAGCCCCGCCCTCACC
>NZ_JCBANA010000081.1:0-27127 GCF_059760725.1 Achromobacter sp. 1014246743 | reverse complement strand
TTTTATTATCGAAACTATATGTTTTTGCACTGAGATCAGCACCCCCAGCAGATGCACCGTAACACATTTCCGGGCGCAGACTGCAAGGTATAAAAGAAACTAGTAGTCCGCCCCCCCACCCCCGCCTGCCCCGTCACGCGCGGCTCAAGAACTCAAACCGACGCAAAAAAGCAAAGGACCCTTCCAAAGAAGAGCCCTCAACCAAAACCATCAAAAAAAACTCACCCAACAGTCAACACACAATCCAACGCCTCAGGCCCACTCAACCGAACCGTAAACACCCTCAACTCATCCCGCCGAAACACATGCACATCCACCCGATCCCCCGCCCGATACTGCCCCAACAACACCTCCACCCCCGCAGCCCCCTCAACCTTCAACCCATCAATGGCCACCAGCACATCCCCCGCCGACAACCCCCCCTTATGCCCAGCCCCGCCTTCCAACACGGTAGCCAGCACCAGCGAGTCCCCTTGCTTGCGCGTGCGCACATCCAGCGACGGCAGATTCGCCGACACCTTCCACTGCACCTTGATTCCATGCGGCGCCAGCAGTTCGGCCAGCGGCACATCCGCCACGCCATAGGCATAGCGGGCGATGAAGCGCCGCGCATCCACCCCGGTCGCTTCCTTGATCACCTCGGGCAGCCCATCCTCAGGCAATCCTTGCGGTTTGCCCCGATAGAAATCCCGCCCATAGCGCTGCCACAGCAGCCGCATCACGTCGTCCAGCGAATATGCCCCGGCCGACTCCTGGCGGATCAACAGATCCAGCCCCAGCGCCACCAGCGCACCCTTCGTGTAATAGCTCACCAGCGCATTCGGTGAGTTTTCATCCTGCTTGTAATAGCGCGTCCAGGCATCGAACGAGCTTTCCGCCACCGACTGCTTGTGCCGCCCCGGCGTACGCGCCACGCTCGTGATCGTCTTGGCCAGCAGCCGCAGATAATCGTTCTGCGTGATCGCGTTCGAACGCAACAGCAGCAGATCGTCGTAGTAAGACGTGAATCCCTCGAACACCCACAGCAGCCGCGACAGGTCCGGCTGCGACAGGTCGTACGGCACGAAGGCCTGCGGCTTGATCCGCTTCACGTTCCAGGTGTGGAAATACTCGTGGCTCACCAGCCCCAGGAACCCCCGGTAGCCGTCGCCCTGGCCCTGCTGGCCCAGCACCGGCAGATCCTTGCGCGCCGTCATCAGCGCCGTGCTCGCGCGATGCTCCAGGCCGCCGTAGCCGTCGCCCGTCACCATCGTCATGAACACATAGCGATCCGCGCTGTCCAGGAACGGCGCGCGCCTGGTGCGCGGCTCGAAAAACGCGATCTGGGTTTCGCAGATCTTGCGTACATCGTCCGTGATGCGCGCCAGGTCCAGGTTGGGCGCCACGCCCGTGAACACCAGCTCGTGCTCGGCGCCATGCGCGGTGAAGCTCGCCACCTGCGGCGTGCCCATTTCCACCGGATGGTCGATCAGCGCATCGTAGTCGGGCGCCAGATAGCGTCCGAACCCATGCCGCCGCGCCGCGCCCTGATGGCCGCGGGCCTCCGGCAGGCTGGTGTAGACCTTCCAGCCGTCGATGCCGCGCGGCGGCGCCAGGTCCACCAGGCACGGCAGGTGGTCTTGCCCGTGCACCCGCAGGAACACGCTGGTGCCGTTGAAGAAGCCATGCGTTTCGTCCAGATGCGCGCCGCGCACCGACAAGTCCCAGGCGTACACCGAATACTCCACCCGTAGCGGTCCATCGCAGGGCGCCGCCTGCCAGGTGTGATTGTCTATTTTGTCGACAAGCACGCGCCGGCTGCCCGAATAGGCGGTCAACGACTCGATCTGGCGGGAGAAATCACGGATCAGGTAGCTGCCCGGAATCCAGGCCGGCAACGACAGCCGCTGGCCGTCCGGCGAGGGGGCCTGGACGGTTAGGGTTATCCGGTAGCGGTGTCCGGCGGGGTCATGGGGCGCGAGGCGGTAAAGTACGGGGAAAGCATCGGTTTTATCCATGCGCATATCTTATTTCATCCTTCCCCTGGAGACATTCAATGAGCGAGTCGTTTGTGCTGGTCGAAACCCGCGGCCGCGTCGGTCTGCTGACGCTGAACCGCCCCAAGGCGCTCAACGCGCTCAACGATCAACTGATGGACGAGCTCGGGGCGGCGCTGCTGGCCTTTGAAGCCGACGCCGGCATCGGTGCCGTGGTCATCACCGGCAGCGAAAAAGCCTTCGCCGCCGGCGCCGACATCGGCGCCATGAAAGACTGGTCGTACATGGATGTCTACGGCGGCGAATACATCACCCGCAACTGGGAAACCCTCAAGCGCATCAAGAAGCCCGTCATCGCGGCGGTCGCCGGCTATGCCCTGGGCGGGGGCTGCGAACTGGCCATGATGTGCGACATCATCATCGCCGCCGACAGCGCCAAATTCGGCCAGCCTGAAATCAAGCTGGGTGTCATCCCCGGCGCCGGCGGCACCCAGCGCCTGCCGCGCGCGGTGGGCAAGGCCAAGGCCATGGACATGGCCCTGACCGCCCGCATGATGGGCGCCGAAGAGGCCGAGCGCGCCGGCCTGGTGTCGCGCGTCGTGCCGGCCGACAAGCTCATGGAAGAGGCCATGGACGCCGCCACCGTCATCGCCTCGATGTCGCTGCCGTCGGTCATGATGGCCAAGGAGTGCGTCAACCGTGCCTTCGAAGGCTCGCTCAACGAAGGGCTGCTGTTCGAGCGCCGCGTGTTCCATTCGCTGTTCGCCACCGAAGACCAGAAGGAAGGCATGGCGGCCTTCACCGAAAAGCGCAAACCGGACTTCAAACACCGTTAATTCTTGTTACGTTGGCGCGGGGCGCTCGGTCGCGTCCCCGCCCGTCCCACGCGCCCCGCCAGGGCGCGTTTTTATTGGGGGCGTTTGGGGGCCCGGGACGTTGCGCCTTGAAACCTTTGGGCAGCACCTTGTTGCAGTGTTCGGTCCTATCCTGATCGGGCGTCATCACAAAGAGGTGCCGCGCCAGAGAGGCTTGACCGAACTGGTAAGCCCACGCGCGGCGGCTCGCCTGCAAACAATAGCAACAAGGAGCCTTGCATGCGTACTTCCCCCTTTAACCGCCGGTGGTCTGCCGCCGTGCTCGCGGGCGCCCTGGGCGTCTGCTTCGTGACCGCTACGCAAGCCCAATCGCCGCGGCCGTCGATGCGGCTGGTGTCCGAGACGCCATACCCCGCCGCTGCCGCGCCCGCGCCGCAGATGAGCGCGCAGGAATTGCGCGAGACGGCCATCGATGCCTACGTCTACGCGTATCCGATGGTGCTGATGGAATTGGCCCGCCGCAAGGCCACCGCCGTGCAGTCGCCGCTGGACGGCAAGGCGCCAGTGAACCAGTTCGGCCACAAGGCCGCATTCCCCGATCCGCGCGCGGCCGACACGCCGTGGCCCAGCGCCGACGCGCTGTACTCCAGCCTGTGGTTCGACGTGTCGCGTGCGCCCTTGATCGTGCGCCTGCCCGACACCGGCAACCGCTACAGCGTGCTGTCGGCGCTGGACATGTGGAGTGATGTGTTCGCCTCGCGCGGCACCCGCACCAACGGCCCCGGCCCGCAGTCGTTCGCCATCGTCGGCCCTAACTGGCAGGGCACGCTGCCGCCCGGCGTGGACGTGATCCACAGTCCCACCTCCACCGGCTGGCTGATCGGCTGGACCCAGACCGGCGGTCCGCAGGACTACGCCAACGTGAACCAGATCCAGGCCAACATGTCGGCCAGCCCGCTGATCGCGCCGGTTGTCCCGGTGCCGGGACGCGCCCGCGGCGCGGCGTCGCCCTATCCGCAAACCGGCCCGGGGGTCGGCACCGCGCCCATCGGCAGCGACGTGCCGCTGCCCATGCCGGTCACCGTGGTCGACGGCACGCCGGCCGAGCAGGCAGCCGCCATGGACGCGGCCTCGTTCTTCACCTTGTTCTTCGACGTGCTGCGCAACAACCCGCCGCATGCCAATGACACGCCCATCCTGGATCGCATGCGCCGCATCGGGCTGGATGGTCGCCAGCCGTTCTCGTATGGCCGCCTGAGCCCGACCGTTCAGCAGGCCCTGGCCGAAGCGCAGCCCCTGGCCGGCCGCCGCATCGCCGACAGCGTGTCGCGCCTGGCCACGCCGATCAATGGTTGGAACACGGTGCTGACCGGCATCGGCACCTACGGTACCGACTACACGCGCCGCGCCGCCATCGCCTACGCGGGCCTGGGCGCGCCTACGCCGGAAGACGTGCTGTATCCGGTCACCGTGTCTGATTCCAAGGGCCGCGTGCTGTCGTCCAACGAAGACTACGTGCTGCATTTCGACAAGGGCCAGTTGCCGCCGGCCAACGCGTTCTGGTCGCTGCATGTCTACAACGACCAGCACGCCTTCCCGGACAACCCCGCCAACCGTTATGTGCTGCGCAGCACGGACGGCCTGAAGTACAACGCCGACGGTTCGCTGGACATCTATATCCAGCGGCGCGACCCCGGCGAACGCAAGCGCTCGAACTGGTTGGCGACGCCGGCCACCGAAGGCCGCTTCCTGCTGAGCATGCGTCTGTACTGGCCGCAGGACACGGCGCTGGATGGCTTGTGGGCCCCTCCGCCGGTCAAGCGGGACTGATCTGCCTGCAGCGCGAGGGCGTCGCCATGAGGGTGGCGCCCGCCAAAGGCAAAGCGGCCCCGGCGGGCCGCTTTTTTTTGGGCGATCACGTCCTGCCGATGGGCGGTGAGGGCGGCGGCGGGGTGTGCTATTCGCGTCCCCAATTTCTCTGTGAACCCGCGGGGCTTCAGGCCCGCGTTGTCACCTTACAAACCCCCGAAAGTTCATTTGCTCGGGCAAAAAGAATCACGCTATACTCTGCGGGTTTGACGCTTGCGGGATAAGGGCAAAGGTGCCGACAGCACTGGTCCTTGAGCGAGACAAGAGGGCAGGACAAAGCGGCAGGGCAACGAGGCACGGCTATGCGGCCAGGCTGAAAAGCCAGGCCAGAAAAGCCGGGCGAAAGAAGCTGGGCCAGGAACTACGTGGGGCTACTTGAATGGATTTCAATAGCGCTTTGGGGTTTCTTGTCGGGCAGGTGGCCAGGCCGGAATTTACGCGGGGAAGTTTGATGCAGCAGAACACAGTGCGGCACGAACCTGCGCGGCAGATGCAACAACAGCAACTGTCGCAACAGGGCGAAGCGCGCCAGGTTCTGGCGAATCAGGACTCGGTGGACCGGGTGCTGGTGCTTAGCGACGCGGACCGCGCGGCGCTGAATGCTCAAGCGGGTCGCGGACTCTTGTTGGCGCTGGTGGCGCAAGGCGCCATGGGGCTCGCAGCAGCAGTAATAGCGGGGGTTGTCGGAGGGGCGGCGGCAGGTTGGTCGGCGCTGGCGGGGGCAGGAGCGTATTTCATACCCAATGCGTTGTTCGCATTGCGCCTGGCTGTCAGTGTTCGGGCCGGTAAGGCCAGTCCCTTTACCTTTCTCTCTGGTGAGTTGATCAAGTTGTTCGCAACGGCCTTGCTGTTGTGGCTGCTTTCGCATGTGGCGCAGGACACGCTGGTCTGGCCTGCCGCACTGCTCGGTCTGATACTCACCTTGAAGGGATATCTCCTGCTTTTGATGTTCCGCAAGTTGTCATAGCGCGCCGGGAAATTTACGGCAAACCGAATCGTGGAATCGTCCAGCTCGCAAGGGCTGGGCATACAGCAAATAGGGTAGGATTCAAATGGCTGCTGCCAGCGACGTGTCGCCTCAGTCCGCGTATATTCAGCATCACCTGGTGCATCTGAACAATACGGGCGAGAAACAGAGCGCAATTGCTCAGTTCGACATCATCAATTACGACTCGTTGTTCTGGTCCGGCCTGACGGGTCTGATCGTCATCTTCTTCCTGTGGCGCGCCGCCAGCCGTGCGACCGCCGGCGTTCCGGGCCGCTTCCAGGCCTTCGTGGAAATGATCGTCGACATGGTCGACGACCAGGCCAAGGGCATTGTCCACAACGCCAAGAGCCGCCTCTTCATCGCCCCGCTCGCGCTCACCGTGTTCCTCTGGATCATCCTGATGAACGCGCTGGACTTGCTGCCCGTCGACCTGCTGCCCTCGATCTGGCGCTGGACCGGCCTGGGCGTGCACCATGGCGACCCCCTCTACTACCACCGCGTGCTGCCCACCGCCGACCTGAACGTGCCCATGGGCATGTCGCTGGGCGTACTGCTGCTGATGTTCTACTACGGCATCAAGATCAAGCACCCGGGCGGCTTCGTCAAAGAACTCTTCACCGCGCCGTTCCACGCGCACGGCATTGGCGCCGTCGTGCTGGCACCGTTCAACCTGCTGCTGAACCTCATCGAATACGCCGCCAAGTCCGTATCGCTGGGCATGCGGTTGTTCGGCAACATGTTTGCCGGCGAACTGATTTTCATGCTGATCGCCCTACTGGGCGGCGCCTGGACCGGCTTCAACGGTTCGAGCATCGGCTTGGGAATCGGCCACGTGCTGGCCGGCTCGATCTGGGCAATCTTCCACATCCTGATCGTGCTGCTCCAGGCCTTCATCTTCATGATGCTGACCCTGGTGTATCTCGGCCAGGCCCACGAAGGCCACTGATCCCCCGAATTTCCGGCGTCGGCCACCCGGCCGGCGCTGGATAGCAAGATCCTCTTGCATTGAGCAGTACCCTCATTTTTTATTTTTTGACTTCAGATTTCTAACCAAGGAGTTGTCATGACCAACGTCGCTTTCGTTGCTCTCGCTTGCGGTCTTATCATCGGTCTGGGCGCTATCGGCGCTTGCATCGGCATCGCACTGATGGGCGGCAAATATCTGGAAGCCTCGGCTCGTCAGCCTGAACTGATGAACGCTCTGCAAACGAAGATGTTCCTGCTGGCTGGCCTGATCGACGCGGCATTCCTGATCGGCGTGGGTATCGCCATGCTGTTCGCCTTCGCCAACCCGTTCGTCGGCTAAGGCACGCCCGCCGGCGAAAAGGCGGGTCATGACGCTGGCGGCGATGTGGGCATAAGCCCCGTCGCCGGTCAGCAAAGTATCGAGTGCTCCGCGTTGCCCCTCCCGGGTGCCGTCGGAGCCGCAAGGTGTTAAAGGAACGACCGTGAATCTGAACGCGACGATCATTTTCCAGATGCTCGTGTTCTTCGTTCTGGGCTGGTTCACGATGAAATTCGTGTGGCCTCCTCTGACGAAGGCGATGGACGAGCGCCGCCAAAAAATCGCCGACGGCCTTGCCGCCGCCGAGAAGGGCAAGGCCGATCTGGCCCAGGCCCAGGCGCGCGTCAGTCTGATCGAGGCTTCTGCCAAGTCCGAAAACCACGCCCGCATCATCGAGGCCGAGAAACAAGCCGCCTCCCTGATCGAGCAGGCCCGCCGTGAAGCGGAAGCCGAGCGTGCCCGCATCGTGGCGCAAGCTGCACAGGATGCCGCGCAGGAAGTCCAGCGCGCCCGTGATTCGCTGCGCGACGACGTTGCCGCGCTGGCTGTCAAGGGTGCTGAACAGATCCTCAAGCGCGAGGTTGACGCCCGCGCGCACGCCGAGCTGCTGAACCAGCTTCGCGCGCAGCTTTAATCCGGGACCGTCATGGCTGAACTTTCCACTGTTGCCAGGCCCTACGCCGAAGCCTTGTTCGCCGCCGCGCGCGACGACAAGGCCGGTCTGCAGGTCTGGGCCGACCTGGTCAGCGAGCTGGCGCAGGTCGCATCCAACCCCGACGTGCGCGAGGCCATGGCCGACCCGCGTCTGGGTGACAAGCAGCGCGTCGACCTGTTTACCGGCCTGATCAAGGCCGATTTGCCGCAAGCCGCCCGCAATTTCATCGAGCTGCTGGTTGAAAACGACCGGCTGCTGCTGCTGCCCGATATCGCCACGCAATTCGTGGTGCTGCGGAATCGTCACGATGGCACGGCGCAGGCGGAAATCACCAGCGCGTTCGAGCTGAGCGATGCCCAAGTCAAAGAACTGGTCACCGCCCTTGAACACAAATTCGGCCTCAAGCTCAAGCCCAGCGTCACCGTCGACCCGTCGTTGATTGGCGGCGTGCGCGTGGCCGTCGGGGACCAGGTGCTCGATACGTCCGTACAAGCCCAATTGGCCCGCATGCGCGATACGCTCGCCGCTTAAGGCAACTAACAGGATTCCAGGAGTCAATATGCAACTCAATCCCTCCGAGATCAGCGAACTGCTCAAGAGCCGCATCGAGGGCCTGGGCGCTTCGGCTGATGTCCGTACTCAGGGCACCGTCGTGTCCGTGACCGACGGTATTACCCGCATCCACGGCTTGTCCGACGTGATGCAGGGCGAAATGCTCGAATTCCCCAACAACGTTTTCGGTCTGGCGCTCAACCTCGAGCGCGATTCCGTCGGCGCCGTTATTCTCGGTGACTACACCGGCATCTCCGAAGGCGACCAGGTCAAGACGACCGGCCGCATTCTGGAAGTTCCGGTCGGTCCCGAACTGAAAGGCCGCGTGGTCAACACGCTGGGCGAGCCGATCGACGGCAAGGGCCCGGTCAACGCCAAGGCCACCGACATCATCGAAAAAGTGGCGCCTGGCGTTATCGCCCGCCGCTCGGTGTCGCAGCCGCTGCAAACCGGCGTCAAGGCTATCGACTCGATGGTTCCCATCGGCCGTGGCCAGCGCGAACTGATCATTGGCGACCGCCAGACCGGCAAGACCGCCGTGGCCGTCGACACCATCATCAGCCAGAAGGGCAAGGGCGTCACCTGCGTGTACGTCGCTATCGGCCAGAAGGCTTCCACGATCAACAACGTGGTTCGCAAGCTGGAAGAGCACGGCGCGCTGGAATACACCATCGTCGTGGCCGCTTCGGCTTCCGACTCGGCCGCCATGCAGTACCTGGCCGCCTACGCCGGCTGCACGATGGGCGAATACTTCCGCGATCGTGGCGAAGACGCCCTGATCGTCTATGACGACCTGACCAAGCAAGCCTGGGCCTACCGCCAAGTGTCGCTGCTGCTGCGCCGTCCGCCGGGCCGCGAAGCCTACCCGGGCGACGTGTTCTACCTGCACTCGCGCCTGCTGGAACGCGCTGCCCGCGTGAACGAAGACTACGTCGAGAAGTTCACCGATGGCGCCGTCAAGGGCAAGACCGGCTCGCTGACCGCGCTGCCGATCATCGAAACCCAGGCTGGCGACGTGTCCGCCTTCGTTCCGACCAACGTGATCTCGATCACCGACGGCCAGATCTTCCTGGAAACCGACCTGTTCAACGCCGGTGTCCGTCCCGCCATCAACGCCGGTATCTCGGTGTCGCGTGTGGGTGGCGCTGCGCAGACCAAGGTCATCAAGAAGCTGTCCGGCGGTATCCGTACCGACCTGGCGCAGTACCGTGAACTGGCCGCCTTCGCGCAGTTCGCTTCCGACCTGGACGACGCCACCCGTCGCCAGCTGGAACGCGGCAAGCGCGTGGTCGAACTGCTCAAGCAGCCGCAATACCAGCCGCTGCAAGTGTGGGAACTGGCCGTCACGCTGTACACGGTCAACAACGGCTACCTGGATGACGTGGACGTGGCCCAAGTGCTGTCGTTCGAGAAGTCGCTGAAGGATCAGCTCAAGGCCAAGCATGCGGCCCTGATCCAGCGCATCGAAGACACCAAGGAACTGTCCAAGGACGACGAGGCCGAACTGGCCACCGCCGTTCAGGAATTCAAGAAGCACGGTGCTTTTTAAGAAAGTGATGGGTTAGGCGTCTGCAACGCCTCACCCATCCTTACCGGATGGTTGAGGCGTGAGCGGAACCCATCGGCCAGTCTTCACAGGAAAGCGCAATGCCCGGAATTAAGGAAATCCGAACCAAGATCAAGAGCGTGCAAAACACGCGCAAGATCACCAAGGCGATGGAAATGGTCGCCGCATCCAAGATGCGCAAGGCGCAGGAACGGATGCGTGCCGGTCGTCCGTACGCCACCAAGGTGCGCGAGATTGCTGCGCACCTGATGCAAGCCAACCCCGAGTACAGCCACCCGTACCTGGTCGAACGCGAAGTCAAGGCGGTCGGCGTGGTCATGGTGACGACCGACAAGGGTTTGTGCGGCGGCTTGAACACCAACATCACTCGCGTGGTGCTGGGCAAGCTGAAAGAGTTCGAGAAGAACGGCATCGCCGTGCAAGCGACCGCTTTCGGCAACAAGGGCGTGGGTGTGCTGACCCGTATCGGCGCCAAACTGGTGTCCCAGGACGTGCAACTGGGCGACAAGCCGCAACTGGACCGCCTGCTGGGCGCGATCAAGGTGCAGCTGGACGCCTACCTGGAAGGCCGCATCGACGCGCTGTACGTGGCTTCGACCCGCTTCGTCAACACGATGAAGCAGGAGCCGCTGTTCCTGCGCCTGCTGCCGTTGGCCAGCGGTTTGGAAGATCCGTACCAGACGGGCGCCGAAAGCCTGGCGAAGACGTCGGAAGTGAAGTCGGACTACAGCTGGGATTACATCTACGAACCCGACGCCCGTAGCGTGATCGACGACCTGCTGCAGCGTTACGTTGAAGGCCTGCTGTACCAAGCCGTGGCCGAGAACATGGCTTCGGAGCAGTCGGCCCGGATGGTCGCCATGAAGGCGGCGTCGGACAACGCCAAGAAGGTCATCGGCGATCTGCAGCTGGTCTACAACAAGACCCGCCAGGCCGCGATCACCAAAGAAATTTCGGAAATCGTAGGGGGCGCTGCCGCCGTTTAAGGCAGGCAGCTCCCATCTAAAGCTATCAAGCAAGGAATCGACATGAGCAACGGAACCATCGTTCAGTGCATCGGCGCCGTGGTGGATATTCAGTTCCCCCGCGATCACATGCCCAAGATCTATGAAGCGCTTACCCTGGCCGACGACGAGACCTCCTCGTTCGCCGAAAAGGGCCTGACGCTGGAAGTGCAGCAACAGCTGGGCGACGGCGTGGTGCGTACCATTGCGCTGGGCTCCAGCGACGGCCTGCGCCGCGGCATGAAGGTCACGGGCACGGGCGCCCCGATCTCGGTGCCGGTCGGCACCGGCACGCTGGGCCGCATCATGGACGTGCTGGGTCGTCCCATCGACGAAGCCGGCCCGATCCAGCACGAAGAAAAGCGTGGCATCCACCAATCGGCTCCCCGCTTCGACGAACTGTCGCCGTCGGTGGAACTGCTGGAAACCGGCATCAAGGTTATTGACCTGGTGTGCCCGTTCGCCAAGGGCGGCAAGGTCGGCCTGTTCGGCGGCGCCGGCGTGGGCAAGACCGTCAACATGATGGAACTGATCAACAACATCGCCAAGCAGCACAGCGGTCTGTCGGTGTTTGCCGGCGTGGGTGAGCGTACCCGCGAAGGCAACGACTTCTACCACGAAATGGAAGAGTCGAACGTTCTGGACAAGGTCGCCATGGTGTTCGGTCAGATGAACGAACCCCCGGGCAACCGTCTGCGCGTGGCGCTGACCGGCCTGACGATGGCCGAGAAGTTCCGCGACGAAGGCCGCGACATCCTGTTCTTCGTCGACAACATCTACCGCTACACCCTGGCCGGTACCGAAGTGTCGGCACTGCTGGGCCGTATGCCGTCGGCCGTGGGCTACCAGCCCACGCTGGCCGAAGAAATGGGCAAGCTGCAAGAGCGCATCACGTCGACCAAGACCGGCTCGATCACCTCGATCCAGGCCGTGTACGTCCCTGCGGACGACTTGACCGACCCGTCGCCTGCCACGACCTTCCAGCATTTGGACTCGACCGTCGTGCTGTCGCGTGACATCGCCTCGCTGGGTATCTACCCCGCCGTGGACCCGCTGGATTCGTCCAGCCGCCAGCTCGACCCGCAAGTCGTCGGCGAAGAGCACTACGCCGTGGCCCGTGGCGTGCAGCAAACGCTGCAGCGCTACAAGGAACTGCGCGACATCATCGCGATTCTGGGCATGGACGAACTGTCGCCGGAAGACAAGCAGGCCGTGGCCCGCGCGCGCAAGATCCAGCGCTTCCTGTCGCAGCCGTTCCACGTGGCCGAAGTGTTCACCGGCTCGCCCGGCAAGTACGTTCCGCTGGCTGAAACCATCCGTGGTTTCAAGATGATCGTGAACGGCGAATGCGATGCCCTGCCGGAACAGGCCTTCTACATGGTCGGTTCGATCGACGAGGCCTTCGAGAAGGCCAAGAAACTGCAATAAGGAACCGATATGGCTACCCTGCATGTGGATGTCGTCAGCGCAGAGGAAGCGATCTTCTCCGGTGAGGCGAAGTTCGTGGTGCTGCCTGGCGAGGCGGGTGAACTGGGCATTCTGCCCGGCCACACCCCGCTGATTTCGCGCATACGCCCCGGGACGGTCAAGATCGTTCGTGCCGACCAAGGCGAGGAAAACATCTTCGTCGCCGGGGGCATTCTGGAAGTGCAGCCGGGCAGCGTGACGGTCCTGGCCGACACCGCCATCCGTGCCGCGGACCTGGACGAAGCCCGTGCCCTGGAAGCGCGCAAGCGCGCCGAAGAGGCCCTGGCCAACGCCAAGGACAAGGCCGACATCGCGGTTGTCGAAGCTGAACTCGCCATGCTGGCTGCGCAAGCCATCGCGGCGCGCAAGCTGCGCCAAGGCGGCCGTTCGCACTAAGCGACAGTTGTCCGCCGGGGTTTGCCCCGGACTTGAAAGAAGCGGCCCACGGGCCGCTTTTTTCATGCCGGCCGCGGGGCTCCCGGTCTCGGCAAACCATCAGGAAAGTTGCGTTCGCTACGAATGGCGAGCGGAACGGCCCGCCCGTAGCCTTCAACTTTAGGCAAGCTGCCTGAGGAAGAAAGCGTGCGAGACACCACGGATTGCGGGGTACTGCTGACCCCTGGCCACGAAACTGCCATGCGCGACTGGGTCGTGCGCGACCAGCCCAGGCTGGCCAGGGTGCGGCTGCACCTGGTGCCTTTGCGGGCCCAGGCCGCCGTGGCAGGGGCACCCGATAGCCGCGCTGCCGGCAGACGGGCTGGCACAGGCGTTGCGAGCGTTTCCGCCCGGGTCGCCAGCGACGGCCCGGACATTCACGCGCTGGCCCGGCTGGCAGTGGGCCTGCGGCGCTACGACCATTGCATCCTGCCCGTCGCGCCGGCCTCGCTGGCCTGGACGCGCATGGCCTTGCAGCAGGCGGGCGAGTCGCTGGTCACGCCGGTGCTGCTGTTCGTGCACGACATGACCGCGCCGGCCATCGAAGACCTGCTGCAACTGGGCGCGGCCGATTTCATGACGGCGCCGTATTGCCTGGAAAGCCTGCGGGTGAGGCTGGGGCGCCTGGCCCGGCGCGGGCCGTGGGCGCCATCTGGCCAGCTCGCGGAAGCCGGGGTCGTGTACCCCGCGCCGGACCCGGACAGGGCTGGCCGGCCTGATGCAAGACTGCCGCTGGCTCGGCAGGTGCCGCCGTCGGACGTTCGTCCGCCACTGGCGCGTCAGGTGCTGCAGCAAGGCCTGGCGGGCCTGCAGCACCAGGCGGACCGGGGCACGCACGAGCCTTTTCGCCAAGCCAAGGCGCGGGTGGTGGACGGCTTTGAGTCCGACTACATCCGCCTGGCGTTGTCGCGCCACCAGGGCAATGTGGCACGGGCCGCCCGGGCCTCCAGCAAGCACAGGCGGGCATTCTGGGCGCTGATGCGCAAGCACGGCATCGACGCCGCGCCGTACCGGCGCCGGGCTGAACGCGGCGACGTCTGACGGGCATTGCCCGGCAACACGGCGCGGCGCATGGCGCACGGGCCGGCGCAGCAGCCACGGAGGTTGCCGGCCGCCAGGGCTGGAATCCAAGTGAAAAACGTCCGGCTTTGCGCACCGGCAAGGCGTTGGCAGGCACCGGTCATGCCCTGTCAGCTTGGGGCAGTAAAATCACGGCTTCCGATCATCGAGGATAGTCGTGTCCGCTGCCGTCTTGAAGAACGATGTGTTCTTGCGCTCGCTCTTGCGCGAGCCCGTGCCCTATACCCCCATCTGGCTCATGCGCCAGGCGGGTCGCTACCTGCCCGAATACCGCCAGACGCGGGCGCGGGCCGGTTCCTTCATGGGCCTGGCTCAGAACCCGGACTACGCGTCGGAAGTCACGTTGCAGCCGCTCGAGCGCTTCGACCTGGACGCGGCCATCCTGTTTTCCGACATCCTGACCGTGCCGCACGCCATGGGCCTGGGCCTGGACTTCGCCGAGGGCGAGGGCCCGCGCTTTGCCCGCCCGGTGCGCACGGAAGATGACGTGGCGCGCCTGGCCGTGCCCGACATGGACAAGCTGCGCTATGTGTTCGATGCGGTATCCACCATCCGCCGCGACCTGGACGGCAAGGTGCCGCTGATCGGCTTTGCCGGCAGCCCCTGGACGATCGCCTGCTACATGGTCGAAGGGCAGGGCAGCGACGACTACCGCCTGATCAAGACCATGCTGTATTCGCGTCCGGACCTGCTGCACCGCATTCTCGAAATCAACGCCGAAGCTACCCTGCAGTACCTGAATGCGCAGATCGCCGCGGGTGCGCAGGCCGTGATGCTGTTCGACAGCTGGGGCGGCGTGCTGGCCGACGGCCTGTTCCAGCAGTTCTCGCTGGCCTATACCCGCAAGGTCGTGGCGGGCCTGACCCGCGAACACGAAGGGCGCCGCGTGCCCGCGATTGTCTTCACCAAGGGGGGCGGACAGTGGCTGGAAGCCATCGCCGCTTGTGGTTGCGATGCCGTGGGCCTGGACTGGACCGTGGACCTGGCTGCGGCGCGGCGCCGCACCGGCGATTCGGTCGCGTTCCAGGGCAACCTGGACCCCATGGCGTTGTTCGGCGGCGGCCCCGCCATCCGTGCCGAGGCGCGCCGGGTGCTGGATGCCTTCGGCCCGGTGGGCAAGGGCGGCCATGTGTTCAACTTGGGCCATGGCATTTCGCGTTTCACGCCGCCCGAAGCGGTAGCCGAATTGGTCGACGAAGTCCACCAACACAGCCGTTCGCTCAGAGGGTAAGTGAGTGAACGCTTCGGCCCTTAGGGCCGAAGCTGGAGGCCCCGGGCGGAGACTTGTGCACAGCAAGATTACGCTTGGGGAAAACCCTCTAGAAGCTTGTTTACAATCTTGGAAGTTTGCATAAGCTGTTGTTTTTGTTGGAATAAAATAGGTTTTCAACAGCTTTGCAAGACTTGATGCAATCTTGCCTTATTCCAATTTCTGACGTTGCTCCAGCCTTTTCCCCAAAGTTATCCACAGGGTAGGGACCGGAGCCGTTTCGGGTCCGCCCAGTCAATGTTCCGTTCCGCAGCTCATGTCTGAAGTCTTCGCGCTGGTCGAATCCACGCCGGTCGAGCCGGCGGCGACCTGCTGGGTGCGCGTGGCGCTGGACGTGCCGCTGCCCGGTCCGTTCGACTATCGCCACACAGCCCCCATTACGGCGGGCCTGCGGGTGATCGTGCCGTTCGGCCGCCGCAAGCTGGTCGGCGTGGTGGTGGACAACCCGGCCGAACCGTCCTTCGAACCGAAGCAGATCAAGCCGATCGAGGCGGTGCTGGAAGACCTGCCGCCGTTTGACGACGCCTGGCTGCGCCTGGCCCGGTTTGCCGCCGAATACTATCAACGGCCGCTGGGCGAGGTGATGCTGCCCACGCTGCCGCCACCGCTGCGCAAACCCACCGCCTACCAGGGCAAGCGGTCGGCGGGCGGCCCGGTGGCGCGGCTGGATGCGCGCAAACGCAAGGCGGTACGCGCCGCCGCGACGGCCGACCAGCCGCCCGACCTGAACGACGCCCAGCAGACCGCGGTAGACGCCATCGCCGGGCTGACAAGCTTCAAGCCGGTGCTGCTGTACGGCGTAACCGGCAGCGGCAAGACCGAGGTCTACCTGCGCGCCGCCGAAAAGGTCCTGGCGGCCGGGCGCCAGGTGCTGCTGATGGTGCCGGAAATCAACCTGACACCGCAGCTGGAAGGTGCGCTGCGGGCCCGGCTGGAAAGCCTGGTGGGCCCGGACGGCCTGGCGGTGATGCATAGCGGCCTGTCCGATGGCGAACGGCTGCAGGCCTGGTCGCGGGCGCAACGCGGCCAGGCGCGGATGCTGCTGGGCACGCGCATGTCGATCTTTGCGCCGATGAGCGAGCTGGGCCTGATCGTGGTCGACGAAGAGCACGATGCGTCCTACAAGCAGCAGGACGGCCTGCGCTATTCCGCGCGCGACCTGGCGGTGTGGCGCGCACACGACCTGGATATTCCGGTGGTGCTGGGGTCGGCCACGCCGTCGCTGGAAACCTGGCAGCACGCCGAGCGCGGGCGCTACCTGCGGCTGGCCTTGCCGGCGCGCGCGCGGTCCAGCACCTTGCCGTCGATGAAGCTGGTGGACACCCGCCGCCTGCAAATGAAGCACGGCATGTCGCCGCAGCTGCTGGAAGCCATCGGCGAGCGCCTGGCCAACAAAGAGCAGTCGCTGATTTTCCTGAACCGGCGCGGCTTTGCGCCGGTGCTGCATTGCCAATCCTGCGGTTGGGTCAGCAACTGTCCGCGCTGCACGGCCTTCACCGTGCTGCATCGCGCGGGCCGTGGCCACCGCCTGCAATGCCATCACTGCGGCTACCAGGCGCCGGTGCCGCATGCCTGCCCCGAATGCGGCGACCAGGATCTGGCGCCGATGGGTCGCGGCACCCAGCGCGTGGAAGAGCACCTGGCCGAGCTGTTCCCCGAAGCCCGCATCCTGCGCATCGATGCCGACAGCACGCGCAAGAAAGGCAGCGCCGAGGCCCTGTTCGCCTCGGTGCATGCGGGCGAGGTCGACATCCTGGTGGGCACCCAGATGGTGGCCAAGGGCCACGATTTTGCGCGGCTGGGGCTGGTGGGGGTGTTGAATCCGGACTCGGCCCTGTTTGCCCACGATTTCCGCGCGCCCGAACGCCTGTTCGCCCAGCTGATGCAGGTGGCGGGGCGGGCCGGGCGCCACCAAGGCAACGGCCAGGTCATCATCCAGACCGGTTACCCCGAGCAGCCCGTGTACCAGGCCCTGCTGCGGCACGACTACGCGGGTTTTGCCCGCCATGCGCTGCACGAACGCGAGAGCACCGGCCTGCCGCCGTTTGCCTACCAGGCGCTATTGACGGCCGAGGCGCGCGAGCTGGCGGTGGCGCAGGCATTCCTGCAGCAGGCGCGGGCCTTGCCCGAAGGCGAATGGGCAGCCGATTTCCCGGGGCTGGACGCCATCATGCTGTACGACCCGGTGCCGCTGCGGGTGGTGCGGGTGGCCAATATCGAGCGCGCCCAGTTGCTGGTCGAAAGCACCAGCCGCCCGGCGTTGCAGGCGTTTCTGGCGTCGTGGTCGCACCATCTGCCGTATCTGGCCAACGAGGCCCGCGTGCGCTGGCAACTGGAGGTCGATCCGCTGGAAATCTGACGGCGGCGGCCTCGGCGTCGCCACCCTGATTGCTCTATGATCGTGCTCCATTCTCTGAGTCTCCATGTCCGCAAGCGAACCCATTGGCCACGGCCTGAACCCCGCGCAGAAAGAAGCGGTGCTGTACCTGGACGGCCCTTGCCTGGTGCTGGCCGGCGCAGGCAGCGGCAAGACGCGCGTGATCACGCAGAAGATCGCCTACCTGCTGCGCGAATGCGGTTACATGGGCCGCAACGTGGTGGCGCTGACCTTCACCAACAAGGCCGCGCGCGAGATGGACGAGCGCGTCAAGACGCTGGTCGACCGCAAGCTGGGCAAGGGCCTGACCATCAGCACCTTCCACTCGCTGGGGGTGAAGATGCTGCGCGAAGAGGCTCGCAATGCCGGCCTGAAACCCACGTTTTCGATCCTGGATGCCGATGACGCCATGGCGATCATCCAGGAACTGCTCGCCACCACCGACAAGGGCCGGCTGCGCCACGTGCAGGGCATCATCTCGCTGTGGAAGAACGCGCTGATGGAACCGGACGATGCCGCGCGCGAAGCCATCACGCCGGGCGACGTCGAAGCCGCCAATGTCTACCGCAGCTATGCCGCCACGCTGGCCGCCTACCAGGCGGTGGATTTCGACGACCTGATACGCATCCCGGCGATGCTGCTGGCCAACAACGAAGAAGTGCGCACCCGCTGGCAGAACCGCGTGCGCTATTTGCTGGTGGACGAATACCAGGACACCAACGTGTGCCAGTACCGCCTGGTGCAGCTATTGACCGGGCCGCGCGCCATGTTCACGGCGGTGGGCGACGACGACCAGGCCATCTACGCCTGGCGCGGTGCCACCATCGAGAACCTGGCCAAGCTCACGACCGACTACCCGAACCTCAAGCTCATCAAGCTGGAGCAGAACTATCGGTCGGTGCAGCGCATCCTGGCGGCGGCCAACCAGGTGATCGAAAAGAATCCCAAGCTGTTCGACAAGAAACTGTGGTCGGACCTGGGCGTGGGCGAGCCCATCGTGGTGTCGGCCATGGACGGCGAAGAGCAGGAAGCCGAATCCATCGCCATGAAGATCTCGGCCTCGCGCTTCGAACGCCAGGCGCAATGGAAGGACTTCGCCATCCTGTATCGCGGCAATCACCAGTCGCGCATTCTCGAGCAGGCGCTGCGCAACCTGAAGATTCCGTACACGATCTCGGGTGGGCAGAGCTTTTTCGACAAGGCCGAAGTGCGCGACGTGCTGTCGTACCTGCGCCTGTTGGCCAACGACGATGACGATCCCGCTTTCATTCGCGCGGCCACCACGCCCAAGCGCGGCATCGGCCAGGCCACGCTGCAGACGCTGGGCCAGTACGCCGCCAGCCGCGAGCTTTCGATGCTGGCGGCGGTGGAAGAAACCGGCCTGGAGAGCCTGCTGGCTCCGCGCCAGCTGGAACCCCTGCGCACCTTCACCGAATTCATCCGCCGCATGCAGTGGCGCGCCGGCCGGGGCGCCACGTCGGGCAAGGACGCCGCACCGGCTGAACCCGCCGGCGTCATCCTGGACGATCTGGTGCAGGCCATCCAATACGAACGCCACCTGTTCGAGCTGTTCGACGAGCGGCCGGCGCAGACGCGCTGGCAGAACGTGCTGGAACTGACCGGCTGGCTCAAGCGCAAGGCCGAAGAAGACAACATGTCGCTGTTCGACCTGGTGCAGCACGTGGCGCTGGTCACCATGCTGGAGCGCGGCGAAGAAGAAGAGCCGGACGCGGTCAAGATGTCGACCCTGCACGCGTCCAAGGGGCTGGAATATCCGCACGTCTACCTGGCCGGCGTCGAAGAAGGCCTGCTGCCGCACCTGGGCAAGGACGACGAAGACGGCGACCCGGCGCGTGCCGCCGAAAACCTGGCCACCCGCATCCAGGAAGAACGCCGCCTGATGTACGTGGGCATCACGCGGGCCCAGCGCAGCCTGAACCTCAGTTGGTGCAAGCGCCGTCGCCGGGCGCGCGAAGACGTGGTGCGCGAGCCATCGCGTTTCATCGAGGAAATGGGGCTGGATGATCCGACCGTGCAGGAAGACGAGACCACGGCCGCCATGAATCCCAAAGAGCGCATGGCCATGCTCAAGGCGTTGCTCAAGAAGTAGCGCCGCAATAAATTACATGACGGAGGGCGGCTTCAGGGCGTATACCTGCCGCTTTGCACCATGGCGCTATCCATGAAGGACGACGTTCGATATCAACCGGTGGCGGGTACGCCGGGCCTGGTGCTGGGCGTAGCGCGCCTGTCCGAATTCCAGTTCGACCGGCACTACCACGTGGATTACCACATCGGCCTGGTGACGCAGGGCGTGCAGCGCCAGACCTTTGGCGGCCGGAGCATCCTGCTGGGGCCCGGCGCGGTGGCGCTGATGCCGCCGGGCGAGGTCCATGACGGCACCGGCGTGGACGACTACGGCCACAGCTATACGCTGAAGACCTTCCGCATCGCGCCGGACCTGATGCGCGGTTTCATCGCCGAAGTCTCGGGGGCGGGGCCGGACGAGCGCTTCACGGGCACGCTGGTCGAAGATGCGCGGCTGGCGGCTCGCTTCATGGCATTGCACGCGTCGTGGATGGACGGCGCGCCTTCCGGTCCGCTGGCGCATGAATCCGTATCGTTGGCGCTGATGGGCGCCTTGTTCGCCCGTACCGGCGCCGTGGCGCCGCAGGATATCCGCGGCGGCCTGTCGGCCGTGCATACGCGCCAGGTGCTGGATTACTGCCAGGCCCACCTGGCCGACAAGATCAGCCTGCAAGACCTGGCGCGGCTGTGCGGCCTGAGCCGCTACCAGTTCCTGCGGCGTTTCGCGCTATCGGTCGGCCTGACCCCGCATGCCTGGCTGACGCGGCTGCGCCTGGAGCGGGCCTGCGCGGTGCTGGCGCGCGCGCAGGCGTCGATCGCGCAGGTCGCGGCCGACGTGGGCTTCTACGATCAAAGCCACTTCAACCGCGCGTTCCGCACGGCCTACGGCGTGGCGCCGTCGGCGTTTCGACGCGCAGCGTAGCCCCGATACGAAGCCCCTACCGGCACTGTTCGCGCAGCGCCGCCAGGAAATGGTCCACGTCCTGCTCGCGGGTGGCGAACGAGGTGACCAGGCGCACCACGCCAGGGCCCCAGCGATCGTGATAGAAGCGAAAGCCCTGTGCGAGCAGGCCTTCGATGGCCGCGGCCGGCAGGCGGCAGAACAGGATATTGGCCTCTGCCGGCCCTTGCGTTTGCACGCCCGGCAGGCCGGCCATGCCGGCGGCCAGGCGGGCCGCCATGGCGTTGGCCTGGCGCGCGTTGCGCAGCCACAGGCCGTCATCCAGATAGGCTTCCATCTGGGCCGACAGCAGGCGCATCTTCGAGAACAGGTGACCGCCGCGCTTGCGCCGGTAAGCCAGTTCGGTGGCCAGGCCCGGCTCGAACAGCACGATGGCTTCCGCGCCCAGCACGCCGTTCTTGGTGGCGCCGAACGACAGCGCCTTGACGCCCGCCTTCCAGGTCATCTCGGCGGGGGTGCAGCCCAGGCTGACCAGCGCGTTGGCAAAGCGTGCGCCGTCCATGTGCAGCGGCAGGCCGGCGCCCCGGCAGATCTCGCTGATCGCGGCGATTTCAGCCAGCGTGTAGACGCTGCCGGTTTCAGTCGCCTGAGTGATGCTGACGCAGGCGGGCTGCATGGAATGCACGTCGCCGACCTTGCGGCGCACTTCGACGGCAAGTTGCGCCGGGTCGATCTTGGCGGCGTCGCCGTCCAGCAAGGTCAGGCGGGCGCCGCTGGTGTAGAACTGCGGCGCGCCGCATTCGTCGTTGGCAATGTGGCTTTGCGCGTGGCACAGCACGCTGCCCCACGGCGGCGTCAGCACCGACAGTGCCAGCGAATTGGCCGCGGTGCCGGTCGGCACCAGCAACACCTCGACCTCGTGTTCGAAAATCTCGGCCAATTGCCGCGCCACGCGCTGGCTGGCGTCGTCGGCGCCATAGGGTTGGGCCTGTCCCTCATTGGCGCGCAGCAGCGCGTCCAGGACTTGCGGGCTGGCGCCGGCGATGTTGTCGCTGGAAAAACCCAGCTGCGGGGAAAACGGGGGGGAAGTGTCCAAGGCAAGGCTCTCTGGCGGATAGGGCGAATGCCCACTATGCCGACCCGGTGGCAGGCGGGCTTGTAGAAAATTGCACGCCGCTTACACTGGGACGTATCGCCAAGGCCCCGCGCCGGGCTTGTCTTGAAGGAGCGCATCATGTGCCGCTGGCTCGCTTACACCGGTAGTCCCCTGCAAATGGAGAGCGTGCTGTTCAAGGCCAGGCACTCTCTGATCGACCAGAGCCTGCACGCCCGCATGAGCGTCACCACCACCAATGGCGACGGCTTCGGCCTGGGCTGGTACAGCCCGCCGCGAGGCGGCCGGCACCCGAATGGCCAAGCACCGAATGACGCACCCCAGGCAAGCCCGCCCCAAGAGCCGCCATTCCGCTACCGCAGCGTGCATCCCGCCTGGAACGACCGCAACCTGCGCGAAGCGGCGCGCGCGATCCACGCCCCGCTCTTCGTGGCGCACATCCGCGCCGCCACCGACACGCCGGCCCAGGAGACCAACTGCCACCCGTTTCGCCACGGCAACTGGCTGTTCGTGCACAACGGCGTGATCCGCGACTACCCGCTCTTGCGGCGCGACTTGATGCTGATGATCGCGCCGAGCTATTTCGGATCCCTGGAAGGGTCGACCGATTCCGAGGTGATGTTCCTGCTGGCGCTGACGTTCGGCCTGGAAGAGGACGCGCTGCCGGCGCTGGCGCGCATGGTCGGCGCGGTCGAAGAGACCGGCCGGCGTCATGGCGTGGCGCAGCCCATCAACATGACGGTCTGCGCCCTGGACGGCGAGCGGCTGATCGCGGTGCGCTATTCCAGCGAACGCGAATCGCGCACCCTGTTTCACAACACCTGCGTGCACCACCTGCGCCAGCTGTACCCGGACGATCCGCAGATCGCGGCGCTGGATGACAACGCCTTCCTGCTGCTGTCCGAGCCGTTGACCGAGATGCCGGGGGCCTGGGAAGAAGTGCCCGAGGCCACCGCCATCATCGCGGCGCACGGCCGGGTGGAGCATTACCCGTTCGTGCCGGTGGCGCCGGGCGCCTGAACGCCGTAGCGGGCCGCGGGCGCATTGCGAGACAGTTCCGGGCCCAGCGCCTGGCGCGCGTCTTCCAGGCGCTGCCACAGGGCCGCTTCGCCCAAGGCGGGAATGGTCACGAACTCGCCCTGGTCCAGGCCGGCCAGCGCGGCCTGCACCATGTCATCGGCGCTCATCACGATGGCGGCCGGCAATTCGCTGGCCGGTTTTCCCGCCAGGTCCCAGAAGTCGGTGCCCGTGGCGCCCGGCAGTACGGCCTGGATGCGCACGCCCTTGTCGGCCAGCTCGTGGCGCAGCGATTGCGAGTACGCCAGCACATACGCCTTGCTGGCGCCATAGACGCCGTTGAGCAGTTCCGGATGCAGCGCCACGACCGACGCGATGTTGATCAGCGTGCCATTGCCGCGCGCGACGAACCCCGGCACCGCGGCCATGGTCAGGCGTGTCAACGCGCTGACGTTCAGGTCGATCATGGCCTGCATCTGGTCGGGGTCCGATTGCAGCAGCGGCGCCACCGAGCCGATACCGGCGTTGTTCACCAGCACGGTCAGCGACTCGTCTTCACGCAGCTCACGCGCCACCCGGGCCAGGCCGTCGGCATCGGCCAGGTCGGCGGGCAATACGCGTACGTCGCGGCCGGTTTCGGCGCGCAGGCGCGCCGCCAGTGCTTCCAGCCGGCCGGCGTTGCGCGCCACCAGCGTCAGGTCATGGCCACGGCGGGCCAGGTGATAGGCGTAGCGCGCGCCGATGCCGGTCGAGGCACCGGTGACCAGGGCGCGGCCGGGCGTGTGATTCAAGGGGGTAGTGCTCATGTTGGCTCCAAGGGGAAGGCGGTGGATGCCGCCGGTACCCATGCAGAGTAGAATTGGCAGGAAATATCCTCAATGACATAGAAACGTCTTTTTAGGACATTCCATGAAATCGGCCGGCTCAGGACGTGGACCCCGGCCTGAGCCAGGGCTTTTCTTCTCTTGGCAGGCTTCTCCATGAAAACGATCGCGATCGTGCTGCACCCCGGTTTCCAGGTTCTGAGCCTGGCCGCCAGTTCCGTTTTCGAAACGGTCAACATGCACCTGGAGTCGGCGCAATACCGGGTGACGCTGGTGTCCGAACACGGTGGTCCGGTGCCCAGTTCACAGGGTTTTTCGGTGGATTCCACCAAGCTGGGCCGGCGCACATTCGACACGCTGATCGTGGCCGGCGACAACATCGGCGCAGGGGCGTCCGATGGTTTGCTGCGCGCCTTGCAGGCCGCCAGCAAGCGCGTGCGTCGCTGCGCCGCCATGTGCACCGGCGCCTTCATCCTGGCGCAGGCCGGCCTGCTGGAAGGGCGCCGCGTCACCACGCACTGGCACTTTGCGCGGCGGCTGCAACGCGAATACCCCGGCCTGCAGGTGGACGAAGACCGCATCTACGTGGCCGACGGCCCGATCTGGACGTCGGCGGGCATGAGCGCAGGCGTAGACCTGGCGCTGGCGATGGTGGAAGCCGACCTGGGGGCGGACGTGGCCCGCATGGTGGCGCGCAAGCTGGTGCTGACGCAGCGCCGCGCGGGTGGCCAGTCGCAGTATTCCGCGTTGCTGGAACTGGACGCCAAGTCCGACCGGGTGCAGACGGCGCTGGCTTACGCCAAGGCCAACCTGAGGGCCGAACTGTCGGTCGACGAACTGGCCCGCGCCGCACACCTGAGCCCGCGCCAGTTCAGCCGCGTCTTCCGCCTGGAAACCGGCCAGTCGCCCGCCAAGGCGGTGGAGCACCTGCGGCTGGAGGCCGCGCAGGGCATGATGCAATCCGGCCGCCACTCGGCCGAGGTGGTGGCGCGCGAAACGGGCTTTGGCGACCGCGACCGCATGCGCAAGGCCTTCCTGCGCGCATTCGGCCAATCGCCGCAGGCGATGCAACGGCTGATACGCGCCTGACCCCGTTATTGCCGCATCTGGCCGCTAAAACGGGGTCATCGAGCACGCTTTGCCGATATGGGGGAGAATGCGTATCGCATGACTTTGCGACGTTCCTGGGCCGCGAAAGCACCCTGATTCCAATAAGGAAGTTGCATGACTGATGACAAAACCCCGCAGGCTCCTGACGCATTGGCGGTGTTTGTAGATACGGGGAGCACCCCGGATTGCTTTGAATTGCACGAGCGCGGCATCGTCCGCCAGCAAGATGGCGAACGCTACTACACCGCTTTCGCCGACATCTCCGACCTGTATTTGTCTGCCCCCGGCCCGCAAGCCGGCCTCGACGGCATCGACCGCTTCGCCTACCGCAGCCGCGCCGAACCTGGCTGGACCCTGGTGCCGGGCGACATCGTCGAATTCCCCCGCTTCATGGACGCCTTCCGCTCGCGCCTGGTCGACCAGCGCCTGCCGGTGCTGGAAGCCCGCCTGGCCGATGGCGCGCAGGTGGCCTTCCGCACGCTGGATGGCGGCGATTTCCCCAACCTGACGACCCGCGAACTGGCCCTGTCGGCCGAAGGCCTGCACATCGGCGCCGACACCTGGCCCTACGAATCGCTGCAACGCATCGACCTGAACGACTGGACCGAAACGGTCAGCCTGCGCACCGACGACGGCGCGACGGTGTTCTCGTGCCCCGCCGCGCGCATCCTGAGTTCGGACCTGTTCGTGAACCTGGTCTACGACCGCCTTGGTGAAACGGCGCAAGCGGCATCGGCCTGACGGCCTGGATGCCTCTGGCGCCACACGCCAGGCGCATAGCGCAATCCCCAAAGTATCAAGGGCCGCGAAAGCGGCCCTTGTGTCGTGGGGGCGCGGCGCTCACCGCGCGGATCAATGGCCCGTATGCAGGGCCGGGTTGAGCGTGCCCCACGCCGCGGTGCGCACCAGCGCCTCGACCGCGCCGGTCTGCGAATTGCGGCGGAACAGCAGCCCATGCTGTCCGGCCAGCTCAACGGCCTTGACGACCGCCCCTTCGGGCGTGAGCACACGCGTGCCGGCGGTGACATAGCAACCCGCTTCGACGACGCAGTCGTCGCCCAACGAGATGCCGATGCCCGAGTTGGCGCCCAGCAGGCAGCGCTTGCCGATGGCAACAACCTGTTTGCCGCCACCAGACATGGTGCCCATGATGGACGCACCGCCGCCGACGTCGGTGCCATCATCGACGATGACTCCTGCACTGATGCGGCCTTCGACCATGGAAGCCCCCAGGGTGCCGGCATTGAAGTTGCAGAACCCTTCGTGCAGTACGGTGGTGCCCGCGGCCAGATGCGCACCGAGCCGCACGCGCGCGGTATCGGCAATACGAACACCCGCGGGCACGACATAGTCGGTCATGCGCGGAATCTTGTCGACGCCGCGAATCTCAAGCACCTGCCCGGTCGCCCGCAACTGCCAGCGCAAGGCGTCGACCTGTTCGACGGCGCAAGGCCCGACCGAGGTCCAGGCGACATTGGCCAACACATTGAACAAGCCATCCAGATTGGCACCGTGCGGCCGAATGAGCCGATGACTGAGCAGATGCAGGCGCAGATAAGCATCATGCGCATCGGCGGGCGGCGCATCAAGCGACGCGATGGCGGTACGCACGGCCACGATATCGACTTTCCGGCGGGTGTCGCGGCCAAGTGAGGTCGGGACGTGTTCACCGAGGGCGGCGCGGGCTTCTTCAGGCGTCAGGTGACGAGTGCCGCCGGCGGGCGAGTTGTCAGCCAGGGAGGGGCGGGGATACCAAGTATCAAGAACGGTGCCGTCGGCGGCAATAGTGGCCAGGCCGTAGGCGATGGCGCTGGTTTGAGTAGCTTGGGACATGGTTCTTGCTGAGTTCTGTTGTGGTTCTTTTTTGGGGGTTCTCTGGGGGAATATTCTAGGCCAGGTTGTTTGTGTCTTGGGGGCTTCGTACTTCGTGGGTCGCCCGTCGCGGGGGTGGCTTGCGGAGTGGGCGCCCACGATTGCGGTCCGGCGCGCCGGCGCCGGACTTCCCCTTCGTCATCCTCGTCCGCCTTCGGCTCCCTACGGATTCCCTCGGGCGCATCGAGGTTGCCCACTCCGCAAGCCACCCCCGCGCCGGGCTACGCGTGTCTCGGTTCGTTGCGCTGCTAGACCTGTGTGCAGGGAATGGAATCTGCGGGGTCGCCAAGCCGCGGCCGCGCGGGCGGCCACGTTTGGCGTTCGTGTTGTTGACAGTGTTGCGGGGACGCTTCGCGCTGTTGGAGATTGGTTTTCTAATGGTTCGCAGTCAGGGGGGAGGGGGCGGTGATGGGCGGCGCGAGCAGGCACTGGCTTGCGCATGCTGATTGTCTCGCGCGCCGCCCATCAGGCGTTGCACATGGGTGTGGAACGCCACGGCATCCGCGCCGCTAGAAGACCGATGGCCGGTGGAGGGCAATTCAACAGGTGATCAAAACGCGCGCGATCCCCGCAAGCGCGAGAGCGGCATCGGTGCACGCAAGACGCCGCGTAAGCCTCGTAAGGCCGCCCGCGCGGCCGGCACGAGGCGGGCACCGTCCCACCCCGCCAACCCCCCCTTGATGGTGGCTAGCATGCCAAGCACACTGACCACCCCAGATACCGTGACTAATCCTCATCAAGAGCGCGTGACGGGGCAGGCGGGTGAGGGCGGGGCGTGTAGATGCGCCCGACGGAATCGGAAGGGAAGGCCGAAGGCCTGGACGACGATGAGGACGGGGCAGTCCGGAGCGAAGGCTCCGG